>JBPCNZ010000077.1:0-5347 GCA_051000755.1 Acidimicrobiales bacterium
TAGCCCAGCGGCACGGGCTCGTGGAGAGCCGGATGCGTGGCAACGCGCACGTCCGGTTCGGAGGGGCGGGCCGAGGAAACGACCGGTCGCAACACCGGCACCGCGCCTCGGCCCGACCCCCTACCACTTCAACGTCCGCCTCGACGAGTCCCGCCTGTGTGCCCTGGTGATCGTCGGGGTTCGCGCGGATGGGACCAAGGAGCTGGTGTCGATCACCGACGGCCAGCGCGAGTCGACCGAGAGCTGGGCCGATGTGCTGCGCGATCTGCGCCGGAGGGGCATGACCGCCCCCGCGGTCGCCGTCGGCGACGGGGCCTTGGGGTTCTGGTCAGCGCTGAGAGACGTGTTCCCTGACACCACCGAGGCCAGATGTTGGGTGCACAAGGCGGCGAACGTCCTCAACGTGCTGCCCAAGTCCGCGCAGCCCGCCGCCCGCAGGGCGCTGGCGGAGATCCGCGACGCCACCGACCGGGCCCACGCCCTCAAAGCGATCGAGGCGTTCGCCGCCGACTACGGGGCGAAGTGGCCCAAGGCGGTCGCCAAGATCGTCGACGACACCGAGGTCCTGTTGAGCTTCTTCGACTTCCCCGCCGAGCATTAGATCCACCTGAAAACCACGAACCCGATCGAGTCGACCTTCGCAACGGTCCGTCTTCGGACCAAGGTGACCAAGGGCCCCGGATCCAAAGGGGCCGGCCTGGCCATGGCGTTCAAGCTGATCGAGTCCGCCCAGGACCGCTGGCGGGCCGTCAACGCCCCCCACCTCGTGGCGTTGGTCCGGGCCGGCGCTACCTTCCGCAACGGGTTGCTCGTTGAACGCTCAGACGACTCCGAGGCGGCGGCGTGAACCCCGTGCGCGACGACACCGCGACGACCTGTCCGGTCTGTCGGACAGTATTCGAGCCCGCCGGCCGCCAGCGTCACTGCTCTACCCGATGCCGTCAAACGGCATGGAGACGACGACAGGCCGCACCCGTCGAGCCGGTCGTGGCCCGATCCGAAACCGTCTACGCCTGCCCCGAATGCGAAGCACGCTTCCTCGGCGAGCAGCGCTGCGACCAGTGCAACACCTGGTGCCGACGGATCGGACCGGGAGGCGCATGCATCCACTGTGACGAGCCAGTCGCGATCGCCGATCTACTCAGCTCCGACCAGCTCATTCCGTCACCGACCGCCAGCCGCCGAAGGAGGTGATCAGCCGAAGCTGAAGTTCGGAAGGACGCCGCTCTCCAAGAAATCCATCCACAACTCTTGACGATATCTCCAAACAGGGCCGAGAGGTCCTCTACCAGGTAGACGCCGACCGGCTTGACCAGGCCACTCGGGCCATGGCCGACCTCGCCGCCCACTGGGATCGGCGACTCGCCGCGATCAAGCGGCTCGCCGAAGCGGCGCACGCAGAAACAACGAAGAAGCGAAGGACCTAATCGGAGAGGAGAGGATCATGAAGGATGAATCAAGAGACCTCAGCAGGCCGGCGGCCAGCGTCACCGAAGCACCGCGCCTGCCCGAGGCGGTCGACCGGGAAACCTTCCAGGTCGAACTAGACCAGCTACGGGCTCGGGAAAAGGCGCACACCCGGGAAGGCGACGCGATCGCCGCGGCCCGAAGGCGGCTGCCGATGGTGGAGATAGATCCGACCATTCCTCTGGTCGGGAATCACGGGCCGCTCACCCTGCTTGAAGCGTTCGAAGGGCGCCGTCAGCTCATCGCCTACTACTTCATGTGGTGGAGCGGCCACCCAGCGGGTGAGCAGTGCGAAGGCTGCACCTGGGTCACCACCCAGGTGACCGAGCTGTCCTACCTTCATTCCCGCGACATCACCTTCGCCGTCTTCTGTCAGGGTCCCTACGACGAGAGCGTCCGCTACCACGACTTCATGGGCTGGGACATGCCGTGGTACTCCGCCATGGACTCCCGCGAGGCCCTGCTCGTCGGGCGCCAGCTTGGCCTGTTCCACCTCGTTTGCTACGTACGGGACGGCGACCGCGTTTTCGAAACCTATTGGACGATGCGCCGCGGCGCAGAGGCACTGGACTACAGCTACGCGCTCATGGACCTCACAGTGTACGGGCGCCAGGAGTCGTGGGAGGACTCGCCCCCCGGCTGGCCACACGGCTGCTCGATCACGCGGACTAGCGCCGGCTCGCCCGATTGGCCAGCAGTTTCGGTGTGGCCGGACGGACGCCCAATCGCTCAGTGGTCGCGACTCGAGGCCGGACGCTCTGACGACCTCGGCACCGAAGGGCCCACATGAATCGGGTGCGCCTCTGCTTGAGTGAAGCTGCCGATGTCACTGCCGCCCTAGCCCGCTACGACACGGCCCGAGCGGACCTGGAGGCCCGTTGCGCAAGCGGGTAGGCCCAGGTCGCAGACCGGTCGGGGCGGTACGCCGAGGCAATCAGCGCCGCCGGTGACAGCGGATGCGGCCCCGGGCCGACGTTTTCGCCGGCTCCAGGGCTTCACTCGAAGAGATGCTCGACTGGCTCGGTGGGCCCGAGTGCTCAACAGCGGGGCTTGTCCCATGCCGAGCTCGGAGCGCAGCTTGACCGCAAGGGAGTTGGCCGTGCCCATTCCGTGCCCGATGGACGGGCACACCGGGTACTCCACGGTCACCAGCGGCATCGGCGGCCAGTGAGCTCTTCAAGCTGGCAGACCACGGGACCGTGGCGTCCTGACGTAAGCGGAGTTCGAGGCGCAGAAGGCCCGGCTGCTGGAGTGATCTCGTCATCCTCGAATCGAAGGGCTGCCGGTGCCCTCTGCGTAAGATCCATACTTGTGACCGATAGATCTGCCGACCCTGAAACGGTCTGTCGTTGGTGCGGACAACTGCTTGTCCGGGGACCCGACACATGGCGAACTGAGGTAGGAGACGATATGTGTCCCGTTCGTGTACCTCCGGGTCTCCACGAGCCGGACCTCGGCGCGCCGGACGACCCGAGCGAATGACGGCGTGCGCGCCACCCTCGACAATCATCTCTGATCCCTGACCTCGGCCACCTACCCCTTACCGAGGCCCCCGCCCAGGCCATCGAGCAGTACCACGCCCGCTGCTCCCAGGCCGGTGTTGCCGACGGCACGCTGCGCCATTTCCACTACGCGCTCCGTCTCGCCGTTCGCTGAGGCTGGATCGAGAAGAACCCCGCCGATGTCGTCGACCTCGGGCCTCTACGTCGCCAGCAGATCCGCCGGCCGTCCGCTGACGACATTGATCGCCTCATCGCCGCCACACCACCCGACCTGGCCCTGTTCCTGCGTTTGTACCCCGTCATGGGTGTCTGACTGGGGGAGGTCGCCCCGCCTCAACGGCTCCGGGCGGATCCCCGAGGGTCCAAACACGTGGTCCGGTCGGTTCCATCGCCTCAAGCCGAGCTCGACCTGCCCGGCATCCGAATGCACCACCTCCGACACTTCGGCGTGGCCGCCTTCTTCATCTTGGACCACTATCTCTGGTGACCTTGGGCCTTCCTCATCGTCCTTACGCCGCCCTCGGCCAAACGACAAAGGCCCCTGCAGCGATCCCCTCGACACTGAGCGCCGGGTCCTACGTTGGAGTGCCAGTAGAAGCTCCGCTGGCGGCGGGTGCGCCCTCGTAGGCTCAACGAAGTGAAGGCTTCGAGTGCCTCGGCGAGCTCGGCGGCCTGAAGTCAGGCTCTGCGAGCTCAGCGACTGAGGTACCTTCCCGGGCAGGGCGAGGGGCCTAACCTCGGCGCATCCGGGAGGCGGCATGGCCTATACCGTGGATTTCAACACTGTCTCAACCGTCGGCTTGGAGTCGTCGCCTGTTGCAGTGGCGCTCGCTGGTCTACGGGCAAACGAGGCCCGCTACTTCAAGAACAAGTATAATTATGCATTTACGGTGGAGCCTGCGAGCGACGCCCAGACGACCATCGACTGGGTGCATCGCATCCTCAAAGAGGAACGCGACATCGTCATCTTGTCTCGCCCTCTCGAGGCTACGGCCTTCCAGGTCGAGAACATCCGAATGGCCTACGTCTTTTACGAGAGCGGCCTGTCGATCAATGTGATGTACACCATCGACGGTCCCAAGAAGCGGGCGGTAGGTTTTAAGCTCTCCGAAGGGATGGAAGCTCCTGCCGAGCTTGCCTCACGGTTTAAATTCGCAAGGCAGAAGTCCAAGCTGGCCGGAACCATTCGCGGCTCCTTCTTCGTGCTCAAGAGCGAGTACTGACCTCCGGGCGACCGCACGGGTCGGTCATTGTCGTTGCCCTGGGCCGACGCTCAGAATGGGACGCAGTCCAATCTGGTGACGAGCCGTCGTAAATGCTGCTCTGGGCGGTGACGTAGTCCGAGAGGTCGTTAGCAGGAATACAGCCCGGGCAGTCGATACTCGTCCCCGAGAGTCCTGCCATCGCGAGCGTTCTTTACTTCCGGGGCCCGACGCGAGCTCAAGAGCTCGGCCGTCTGCCCGATCTCGGCAGCGCAGGCACGTCCGGGGCGGGGTCGAAAGCGGCTAAGTCCGGTGCTTGTTGCGGGGCAGGCGAACCCACTCGTGGTCATCGCGTGGCGGGCCAGTCAGGAGCACGTCGATGGCGACAACGAGGTTGGAGGGGTAGGCGCGGCTGCCGCGGTGATAGCGGCGTATGACCTTGGGCACGGTGCTTTCCTTTCAACGGTGGCGAGGCGCACGCTGGTCACCTTCTCAGCCGCGGGATGGGCCTCAGTTGGGTCCCGGTTGCATACCGGTCGCGGTCGGTCAGGCGGGACGAACAGGCGGCCGGCGACCGGTCCCTCGTGTGCAGCCGGAGCGGCGCTTCCAGCAATCCGGGCGACCATTTTCGGGCGGGCCAGAAGATTCGCCGTCCAGATTCTTTACACCATGCTCTCCCATCCTTGAGGGGAGCCGACCTCAGGCCTGATCGAGGACGGCCCACTCCTCGTCCGGCATGTCGTCGGCGGGTCCAGGTCGTCACCGGAGGTGAGAGCATTATGAACCAGGCAGGCAGCGGCTCGGCCAACTTGGGTCAGAACATTGTCGCCGAGTTGACAACGCTGAAGGTCGGCTTCGGGGAACCTCCCACATGGAGCAAGCGGGCGACCAAGGCAACAACCCGTACAACGCACGCCGCCCGCTCGTCAGCGCGTGGCCAAAGTGTCGATCAGGGACGCGCCATAACGCGAGCACTGAACCTGCTGGCTCCTACGGCCCGCAGCCACACATATCCGCCGCGTCTGGCTTGTCCGTGTTGTAGAGATCCGACTAGAGGCCTTTGTCCGGCGGAGCCGGAGGTTTGAGTCAAGTTTTTGACTTTGGTGGCTGTTCAGGCGGCGATTCCGGATCGGGTGGCGAGGTCGTCGAGGGCTCGGCGTAGCGGGGCGGGGCTGT
>JBPCNZ010000078.1:0-36267 GCA_051000755.1 Acidimicrobiales bacterium
GGACCGCTCGGCCTCGGGTGCCGTTCACCCCCCCGCCGCCCCGGGCCCCCCCCCCGGCGGCGGGCTGGGGGCCGAACCCCTCCGCCCCCGTCAACCTCCCGACTCTGCCGGCGCCCCTGGCGGCGGACGATTTTGGCGATCCCGGGAAGGTGGCCGCCGCCTTTGCCGCCGCCTACCAGACCTGGGTCTCGCCCGACGGGCCTCCGGGCAGCGCCGCCCGGGTGGAGCCCTATGCCACGGCCGATCTGTTCGCCCGCTTCCCCGAGCCGACCTCGTGGCCGGCGCCGTCCGCCCTGGCCGCGGTCGACCAGGTGACCGTCGCCGCCTCCTCCCCCCAGACCCGAGTTGTCTCCGTTGCCCTCACCCAGCACCTGCTGGGCCAGGACGGCCGGCCGATCGGCGCGCCGCAGGCATCCACCATGTCCGTCACCGTCGAACAGCAACCGGACGGGGGGTGGCTCGTCGGGCGGTTCTCGTTGGGCTGACGAGCAGGGCGCAGGAGCAGCCCCCGGCGTAGTGTTGTCCCGTCGGAGGAGGTTCCCCTTGAGCAACGACGATGACGCTCTCGATCCGCAGGGCCAGGCTCCCCCCGGGTGGTCGCTCGACCGG
Source organism: Acidimicrobiales bacterium (assembly GCA_051000755.1). Classification (GTDB taxonomy): domain Bacteria; phylum Actinomycetota; class Acidimicrobiia; order Acidimicrobiales; family Palsa-688; genus JALZAH01. The sequence continues at coordinate 610 of JBPCNZ010000078.1, forward strand.
GACCTCGAGATCGCCGCCGAGGTGTACGGTCCCGAACCAAAGGGCCATCGATCGGTCCCGCCCGATCTCAGCGACGAGGAGACGGTCGAGCGATTCCGGTCGCTTCTGGGGTTCGACGTCAACTGGGACTAGCCGGCGGGCTCTCGGCCCACGACGCCGACGCCGGCCAGGGCGAGAACGGCGCTCGGCAAGGTCGCAAGCGTGCCCCACCCGCTCGCCGGCACGCGCCGTGCGGTAACCGCCGTCTGCCACGGGACCGGCCGTCACGTTCCCGCCCCTGTGCGCGCCGCCGCTCGCCGACTGTTCCTCATCGCCCTCGTGGCCGGCTTCGTCCTCGGGTTCACCCCCGTCGCCGCCCTGGCCGCCAACACCGGCGACGCCAGCGGCGTCGTTCCCTCCGCGCCGAGTCTCCCCTTGCTGCGATGGGCCACCGCCGTGGCCACGATCCACACCCACTACGGCGTGGGGTCGGTCGTCAGCGCCGGCGACCCGTTCCTCACGGCCATCGCCGGCCTCCTGTTCCAGGTGTCGGCCCTGCTCTGGCAGGTGCTCGGCACCCTGTTCACCGCGGCCCAGGGCACCGAATTCGTCCACCGGACGGTGGTGCAGGTCAATCCCGTCTACCACACCATCGGCGAGGCTCTGCTCGGCACGTCCGAGGCCACCTCGATCGTGGTGATGGTGATCCTCGCCGCCGGCGGCATGGTCTCCTACCAGGCCTACCGGCAGGGCTCCGGTGTCAGCGGAGCGCTGCGGGGACTCGCCGGCGTCCTTCTGCCGGTCGGTCTGCTGGTGGTGACGGTCAACGCCGCGGCCACCGCGTCGTCCGGCACCGTCGACTCCCCCGGCTCGCCGTCGTGGGCCGTGCAGAAGGTGACCGGTTGGACCACCGCCCTCTCCGGGTCGGTCGCGCAACTCTCAGACCAGTTCGGTGCGGTGGGAACGGCCGGGATCACCGGGACCCAGGACGCCACCATGGCGGACTGCGCCAAGTACGTCGACGGCCTCGAGAACCAATACGCCGCTCAGCCGGGCACCGCGGGGACGGGCCCAACCTCGCTGCAGGTGGCCGACAGCATCGTGTTGTCCCAGATCTGGGAGAGCGCGGTGATGGCCCCGTGGATCGACGCCCAGTTCGGGTCCGGGCCGCTCGGGGACAAGGCGTTCTGCCACCTCCTGGAGATCCAGGCCAACGTGTCGGCTCAGGACCAGGTTCTGGCCATGAGCTACGACACCCCCTACGGCGCCTACACCAAGAGCTCGTCGGGGCCGACGTGGAGCCAGGTGATCGGACCCGTCCTCAACATCGAGCAGACCCCGCCGAAGTACGTGCCCCTACTGGGGCCCGACTACGCCAATGGCGACGACGACCTGCGCCGCAACATGATCGCCTGGGCGACGTGCGACTACGTGGGGCCAGTTCCCAACAACGACGCCAACTGGGCCGTGGACCCCGCCTTCGCCGATGTGTTCAACGTGCACCCGTCCATCAGTGCCAAGACGTGTTCGACGTGGTGGGGCCAGGACACCACCAAGCCTCCGCCGACGGGCGGGACGTTCACCACCAACGGGCCGTTCGACTTCGAGGACGAAAACGCCATCCACGCCGCCACCAACGTCGGCGGCCACGACTCGCCGGACGCCCGCAACTACATCCAGGGCCTCAACGGCCACAACGCCGGCCTGGCCCTCTCCACCTCCCTCATCGCCCTGGTGTCGTCGATCACCTACGCCTGGAGCCTCGGCGGCCTGGCCCTCGGGGTCCTGATCGGCAAGCTCAGCCTCATCATCCTGGTGGCCTGCACCCCGATCTTCCTGCTCCTCGCCGCCATCCCGTCGGAGACGACCAGGCGGGCGGCCCGCAAGGCCTTCGGGCTGAGCTTCGCCGCCCTGCTCTCCACGTTCACCTTCTCGGTCCTCATCGGCCTGCTCCTGTTGTTCATCGGGCTGCTCCAAGACGTCACGTCCGGCCTGTTCAACGGCAGCAGCGGCGCCCTGCCGGGACTCATCCAGGGTCTCATCCCGCTCGCGGCGCTGTACCTGCTCCGCAAGCTGCTGCGCCTGGTCGGCATGGACTCGATCACCTCGCTGCGGGGAGCCATCAAGACCACCGCCGCCTTCGGACAGATGGGGGCGAGGACCGCAGAGCCGGCCCGGGCCCCTTCCCGCCTGCGACAGGCCGCGGACCTGACCTCTGCCGCCGACGCCCTCAGGGGCCGAGCGCGGTCCGGATCCCGGCCCTACTCGTTCGCCATGGCCCGCCCGACGTTGCCGGACAACCGCCCCCCGGCGCCGGCGTCGCCACTGGCGTGGAACCGCACCTGGCGGGACCTGCTCGGCTCCCGGGCCGTCGGCAGGCCGACGCCGCCACGTGAGGCCGGACCGGCCCCACCCGCCCGCCGAGGACTCGCCTCAGGCCCTTCGCCCCCCACGCCGGTCCTCGGAGCCGGACGACCACCTCCCGTGGCGTCGTCCCTGACGGCCGGGCCGGCCCCGCCCTCCGCCCTGTCACTGATGGCAGGTCCATCTCCCCGGCGGCCCGCGCCCGCCCAACGCCCCGGGCCGGCGGTGGACCTCGAACCCCCTTCTGGGCCGGAACGGGCCCGACGCCTGCTGCTCCCCGCCGGCGCCTCGGCCCCCCCAACCGACGACGGCCCGGAGCCCGATGGTCAGATCGCGGCTCCGCCCGAAGCCGACATCACCCCGGCCCTGGCCGCCGGTGCCGCGGCCCTGCCGCCGGCCCGGGCCACTCCCGCACTGCCGCCCGGCCGGGGCGACGCGGGCCAGCAGGCCGCAGAGAGGCGCTCGCTGTGGGTCCCCCCAACTCGATGACTGCCACCGGTCGGGATGAGGCGGTGGCGACCCTCAGCGCAGGGGAAATGGTCGGCGCCGGGTTGGACCCGGCCCGCGAGACAATCCTCAGTGCCGAGGAGGCCGACGCCATCGGCGAGGCCTTCGCCCGCTGGCTCGGCGTGGGCCGGCGGGGCGTCATCGCCTTCCCCTTCTCCTCGCTCCAACCGGTGCCCAGACCCCGGCGGTCGGCGGCGGACGGCCGCGGCCGCCTTCCGCCGGGCATCACCGCCGAGGGGGCCCGCCACCCGGCATGGTGGCTGGACGCCCACACCGCCTGGCAGGACCCCGATGAGAGCGACCTGGCCTACGGCGTCCGCCTGGCTCTCGAGTTGGAGGGCCGGGGCGTCTCCGTTCCGGGGGACGGACCGATCGACGCCCTCGCCTCCGGCCTGGGCTGGACCCTCGGCGATCCGGTGACCGACGCCCGGGTGGCCGCCTATGCCGCCGGGGCCTGGGACCCCGATCTGTGCCGCTTCGAGCTTCGCCCCGATCCGGGGCGCGACAGGCTGACCGCGGCCCGGGCCCACCTCCAGGGGCAGGCCCGCCAGCTGCTCGGACCCCGCCTGGCGCTCCTCGAGATCCTCCGCGCCCGCCGTTCGGCCGGCCGCCAGGCCGAGCTCGACGCCGAGCTCGCTCTCGTCGAGCGCCTGGAGGGTGACCTCGACGGCCTGATGGACGATGTCCGCCGCCGCGGTGGGCAACTCGACCGGCAGGCCCGCTGCGGTGCCGAGCGCAGCCGTCTCCTCACGGCCCGCCAGGGCCTGGCGTCGTCGATGGAATCACTGCTCGCGGCCCTGGAGGAGCTCGACGATCTCAGCCGGCGCCATCGGGCTCACCCCGCCGCTGGGATGGTCGAGCCTGGGGTGGGCCGCCGCCACGCTGCGGCCCTGATCGGGGCCGTGTACGCCGCGCCTGGAGCCGACCCGCCGTACCAGGCCCTGCACCTCGGTCTGGACCGGTGGCGGCTGGCCGCAACCCGCACGGCTGACACCGCCCGCCGAGCCATAGACGACCTCCTCCGCTCATCGCCGGGCCCCGACCCCGACCCCGAAGCCACGGCCGCAGGATCGGCCGATCGCCGCTCGCTGCTCGGCGACGTCGGATCCGTCTCCCCGTTCCCCGACTGACCTTCGGAAGGCGGCCCGGAGGGGTAGGACGACAGCTCCGGGTCGGCAAGGTCCTGCCATGCTCCCCGTCATCATCGTCGTCTGCGCCGCCGTGGTCGCCACACCGTTCCTGCTGCGCCTGCGACGAGGATCGAGGGCGGTGAGCCGGGCCGCCCATTTCCGGCTACGGCCACGTCACCTCTCCCCCACGGGTGACGGTTCGGCCATGCGTGCCGCCACCTCGTCGCTGGCCGCCCGGGCCTGGTCGGCGCCGCTGATCGTCGTCCACCACTACCGCCGCCAGGGCGCGGTGGCCACGGGGCTCACCGTCTTGGGGCGGCACCCCGAACGGATCGCCGCCCTCGTCGCCGAGGCGGCGGGGGCGACTGCGGAGCCGACCGACCATCTCGACCTTCCCGCAGGCGGCGTCGTCCGTTACGGCCGTCGAGCCCATCCTCTTCCCAACGGGGCCGACGACGTCGGGCCTGACGCCTTCGGCCCATGGGTGACCTCGGTGCTCGCCGGCGCCCCGGCCGACGCGGTGCTGTCGATCGGGGTCACCCCGGCCCACCGCTGGGAAACCCGCGGCGCCGGCGACGCCGCTGTGGCAAGCGGATGGCGGGGGCGGATCGTCGCGGCCGCCGGTGACCCGATCACCGCTGATGCTCTCGCCGCCGGTTGCGGCACCCAGCTCCGGGGTTTCCCTGTCGCCCTCGGCGCCCGTCGCCCCGGCGATGGGCCTGTGGTCGCGGGGGGAGCGGCTCTGGCGTTGCTCACCGGCATGGTCTCCGCCGCCCCGGCCCTGGTCCATCTGCGTCCGGGACCAGCAGGGCGCGCCGTCGAGGCCGGTGTCCTGGCCGCCGTGGCCCTGACGGCGGTCGGCAGCTCCGGGATCCTGCGGGTGACGGAGAGCTGCTGGCGACACTGGCAGCGCTGCGGCGTCGTCGTACCCGAACGGCCATGGCGCCTGTCGGCCCGCCGGGCGGCCGTTCGTCGCCGGGATGCGACCGAGCCGCCCACCACACGCCGGACGGTGGCGTTCACGGCCGACCAGTGGGCCATCCTCTGCTCTCCGACCCGGGCTTTCGAGCACACGGAAGAGACCACATCGAGGGACGCCGTGTCTATCGACGCCATTGACACCGTGGCCATGGAAGCCCCCGCCGGGCGATGACTGCCGTGGTGGCGCGGATCGCCTCAGGCTCGTCCGCCGGCCCCCCGACACGGCCGGGCCGATGGTCGGGGGTCGGGCGCTGCGTCTCGCTCACCGTTCGGGGTCGACCGTGCTGGCGCCCCGTGCCCGGTCGGGGCCAACGCTGCACGCGCTGCTGGAGCCAACTGGCTGCCAGCACCGTCACGTCGCAGCGGGTGGAACTGGCCGCCGAGCCCGACCTGCCGGGATGGGTGGCCGCCGCCCTGGTGGACGATCCCGAGCCGATGGTCCGCATCGTCATCGGCGGGCGCCCCGACGTCGCTCCTGAGCTCCTCCACCGTCTCGGGGCTGATTGGGATCCTGGTGTGCGCGCCGCGTTGGCCGCCAACGGATCACTGCCTCCTGACCTCGACAGCCGCCTCGCCGTCGACCCCGATAGCGACGTCTTGATCCGCCTGGCCGCCCGAGTTGGTGTGACATCAACGGTGCTGAGTGCTCTCCGCCACCACCCGGACCCCCGGGTGAGGGGAGCCGTCGCCGGCAACACCAGCGCCGAGGCGTCCCTCGACCAGGCGTTGGCGTGCCAGGAGGAGGACCCGACGGTTCTCGCCGCTCTTGCGGCCAAGGCGACCACCCCCAACCTGGTCCTTTCCTGGTTGGCCCAGCACCCGGCCCCCCTCGTGGCAGCACCGGCTGCCCGCCAGTTGCACCATCGGCTCTCCCCGGGTCCGTAGGCGACTAACGGAGAAAGGCGTCGCGCAGCAACCGGACCAGGCGCCCGCCACTTGGCCGGTCGCGGACCCCTCCGACCTCGATGACGTCGCCGGTCGTCAACCGGACTAGTTCCGCGAAATGGCAAGCCAGGCCCCGACGCTCGGCCAGCAGGGTCCCGTTGTTGGTCGCTGCCGTCCACGCCGGGTCGTAGGGGATCTCACCCGCCCACGACCACCGCGTCAACCACGCGTCTCGGACCATCTCGACCGGGCACCCACTGCGCTCGCTTGCCATGTTGAGCACCAGACGGACGTTGGCCGGAGGAAAAGCCGAACCGCCGGCCGCAACCGGGTGGCTCTGCAGGTCGAGCCATTCCCGCACACCCCGGACCACCGGGAGCAGCGGAGGGACGACGACGACCAGTTGGTCCGCCTCGGGAAGAGCGAACTCGCGGAAGAACCGGTCGTAGTGCTCCGCCACCGGCGTGTCGACGATCACGTAGTCGTAGTGACGCCGGAGGATCCCCACCGCCTGGCGGTACAGATCGGCGGTGATCACCTTCGGGTCGGCGTCGCTCTTGAACGTGGGACCGAACAGAGCCGAGATCGGCTGGCCCGTTCTCGCCGGTGGTGTCACCGCCTCGAGGACGCTGCGCTCGTCGAGCTCCGGTTGGCCCACGAGATCCACGATCGACCGGGAGCTGCGCTCGTCGGCACCGAGATATCGGGCCCCGTCCGCCTGCTGGAGGTTGCCGTCCACCCAGATCACCGACCGGTGCGCCGTCCTCAGGGAGGCACCGAGGAACGAGGCGTAGGTGAGGCTGAGCGACGTCTTGCCCGAGCCCCCCTTGGGGCAGGCGAACACCAGGACCCTCGGTCGCCCCGGTGATGGGGGCCGGATCCGGCCGTCACTCCCGGGCGAACTGATTGGCGAGGAACCGCACCACGACGCGGCGTCCCCCTCCCGAACAGCGGGGCCCGCACCCCAGGGTCCCTGAGGCCCGGGGGTGGGGGGTGGCGGCGGCGCAGTGTGGCGAGACTCGCCACCGGGCCGGGGCACCGCCCACTCCACTTCGAAGGGGACCACGGAGGGCGAGCCGGCCTGCTGCCCGATGAGAGCGGCCAGGTCGTCGGGAAGGAACGGTGCGGTCAACGACGGGATCTCGGGGTGGCACAGGACCCCGTCACCGCCCACCCCGTTGACGACAACGAGGCGATAGCCGCCCCGGATCAGGGCCAGGGCCGTCTCCTCCATCCTCGGGTCGGAACCCTGGGCGGCGACGATCACCGTGGCGAACGGGTTGTCGCAGCCCACGACCTCGTTGAGGGCGGAGCGCAGCGGCGTGCCCGATCCGGAGGAGCGGACGGCCAGGCCGGGGCGCACGGCCAGCGTCTCCGCCAGCCCGGGCAGGCCGACGACCAGAACCGTCACCGGTGGATCCGCAGCCCGGGGGAGCACCGAGGTGGGGGCCGTCATCGGGTGGTCGTCTCGGCGAATGTCGCGGTCGGTGGAGCTCGTCGAATAGGCGGCCCGGTGCCGTTCGGGGGTCGGTCCGAGCACGATCCCCGCATGGCGCCCGTCGATGTCGCTCATGAGCCCGACCGGAGGGCGGCCCGGGTTGGTCGCCGTCCGCTCCACCACCCCCGCCTGGGCCAGCCAGGCCAGGCGCGGCGGCGTGGCTTCGAGACCGCACAGGCTCAGGGCCGCAGCGGCCTCGTCGGGGTCCTTCATCTGCAGCACCAGCACCCGCGACAGGTAGCTGAGCAGCTCCGCGGTGGTGACGTCCGCCAGGCGTTGGGTGGCCAGGATGGGCAGGACCTGCTGCGAGCGGCCTTCCCGCCCGATCTTGTGGAGGGCGGCCAGTCCTTCCCTCGATGCCATGAACGTCCACGCCTCGTCGACGATCAACACCCCGCCCCGCTGGTCCGGGCCGTCGGGCACCGTACGGGGGCGCAGGAGGGTCTCGGTCGAAGCCCGGAAGATCAGGCGCAGGGCGGCGATCGCCGCTCGTTCCGACGGCAGGTAGTCCGACCGGGCCGTCGCCGGATCAGGCAGATCCAGCGGCTGATCGAACTGGATGAGGGTCAACCCGCGGCCGGCGGATGCCGGCTCGGAGACGGCTTCGTTGCCGATCCCCAGGCGGAACAAGGGTGTCCCGTCGGCCATGTCCTTGATCAAGTCGATCATCTCCGTGTCATTGACACCTGCCTCGAGGGCCTCGACCACGCAACGGGCCCCGGCGTGGGCGCCGCGGACCAGGCCGCTCTTCAACGCCACATAGCGGTCCTGATCAAGGCTGAGGACGTTGGTGATGTGCTGGGCGGCCATCTCCGCCGCCGCCTCCGGTGTCTTGGCGTAGCGCCAGGGGTCGAAGGCCCCGCTGCCGGACTGCAGATCGGACATGGACACCAACTCCGCATCGAACCCCTCGCTCCGGAGCAGGTCGATGGTCGGCGAGAGGTCGTCGTCGGTCTTGGGGTTGATCATGATGACCCGCTTGCCGTCCAGGACCGATTGGTAGGCAATCGACTGAAGGGCGAAGGTCTTGCCTCCGCCCGGCTCCCCGACCACGACGAAGCCGGGAGGCTTGGACCGGCGCGACGCCGCTTCGGTGTCGAGCAGAGTGGGTACCAGGTCGGGCAGCACCATGCCGAGGAGGAGGCCGCGGTCGTCGCCCAGGTCCGACCAGGCCGACAGACCGGCGTGGGCGACCATGGGGATGAGCAGGTCGTGTTCGAAGCGGGCAGCCCGGGCGGTGGAGCCCGGGAGGGTCTCGGACAGGGCCTGGAACTGCCCGTGGGCGAGAGGCCGGACGCGGATGCCGTAGGCGTTGCGCAACAGGTCGATGTAGGTCTGATCGGCGGTGCTGGCCCTGCGGGCCAGGATGACCGAGCACTTCGACAGGATGGCCTCTCCACCGGCGGCGAAATGATCCTCGACCTGTTTGGCCAGTCCGGCCAGGTCATGGTCCTCGGCTCGCTCCAGGTCGCTGGTCTTGCTCTGCTCCTCGATCTGGGAGCGGACCTTGCGCTGCACGCTGCGGGCCCTCGAGCGGACGACCTCGGGCCGCTGCATCTCCGCCCTGATCGACACCGCCACCGCTTTCTCCTGATGCCCGAATGCGGCCGCCAGCCACGTGTCGCCGGGATCGTTCAGCCGGAACCTCTCGAAGTCGACCAGGGCGGCGAACTCGAGCACGTCGTGGCGGTCGATGAGCAGCCGGTGCTGGTCGGCCACCACCGTGACATCCGGTCCCTTGGCGTCGTTGTACCAGGACTCGATCCGCTCGTTGTCCGCCTGGGTGAGACGGCTGGCCCCCCATCGCCCGAAGATCGAGTCCATCAGGGCCTTGTCCTTCTGGTAGGGAACAAGGTTGGGAAGGTGATCCCCGAGCCAGCCGACAGCGATGGTGCGCAGGTTGGCCATGATCGCCCCGGCATCGGCCACCTCCGGCCACAGCTCCACTCCCAGATACAGGCCCTTGTGGGGTACAAGCATCGAACCGAACGCCTCGCGGAGATAGGCGACATGGGCGGCCGAGGAAGCCGTCGGCAGGTCCGGTGCGTCCTGCCAGAGGACAGCGAGGAGGTGGACGGGGCGGGACTGGGCGAATTGGGCGACGTCGGCGAAGGGACTGGTTCGTGAGGTGTCGCCGATCTCCCCCAGGATCCGAGCCAGCGGCTCAGCTACCTCGTAGCGGCGGTTGTCATCCTCGAAGTGCAACGGGGACAGAACGAGGCGCCAGTACAGCCACACGTGTCCCTCGGCCTCGTAGACCCCGTCGCCGGTGCGCCACGAACCCGGGGTGGTCCACATCATGCCTGTCACCGGGTCGGTGGTCCCGGACCCGGACCGGTTCCGATGGATGAGATCGCCCAGCATGCCCATAGGAGCTCCTCAGGGTTGACCGGCCAGGTTGGCCGGTGATGACGGTGCGGGGGAGGCGGCGGGCAGGGCGTTGCCATAGGCCACGAGGGTCGGCCCGCTGCCGGCCGGGCCCCACGCCTGCACGAAGGGCAAGGACTGCCCGAGGTGGCCGAGCAGCAGGTCGTACGAACAGGTGACGCTCGCCGAAGGATTGTTCACCTCGTGCATGACGACCTGGACCTGGGCCAGGGCGACGCCGGACCTCACGGCCGACGCGCCGGCCGTCTCCTGGTCGAAGACCCATCCCTGCAGGGACGGGTAGGTGTCGGACCGGGTGTCACCGGTGAGGCGGTACAGCGTGGCTCCGTCACCGTCGGCGTAGGCCTGGGCCCAGGACTGCACCTGCCGGGCGGCGCCCGGCCCCAGATCGGATTGGGCCGACCCACCCGACGTGCCGTAGGTGATGGCGGCGGCGGTGTCGGCCGGCGCCGTCGGGTCCGGCATGAGCGACGGGTCGGCCCCGATGACCGGGCCTGACGCCGAGTCGATGACCTCCACCGACAGGTGCCACAAGGCGTCGCCGGTGGCGACCACGAAGGTGTCGACCTCGTAGGGTCTCGGACCCACCCGACCCTCGTCCGCCGACCGCCAGGCCAGGGACCGGACCGATATCGGTGCCGCTGTCGGTGACGTCACCCCACCCGACGACGCTGTGGTGCTGTCCCGTCCCAGGGCCGGATCGAGGCCCTGGGCGTAGGGCAACGTCGTCGGTCTGGCTGCCAGGTAGTCCTGGGCGGCCAACTGGGCGAACGCCCGGTCATGACCCACGCCGGTGGTGACCGCCGGTCCCGCCCGACCCCCGGCGGCAACGGCCAGGGCGATCAGTCCAAGGACCGGTCCGGCGGCGACGCCGCCCAGCAGGAAGCGAGCCCGCCGCTGCGCCCTCCTCGCCGGAACGGTCGCCCTCGGCACGCCCGTGAAGATCACGCCGGTCACCTTGCCGAGAGCGTTCGGCAGGGCCGGCGAGGACATTCCCCAAAACTTTCTCCGTAAGGTTTTCGCCCCTCGTCCGTCTCCCTCTCACACCAACCAGGGAGGCAAGGCCGTGCACGTGGACCCCGAAGAGATCGAGCACCTGATCGCCATCAAGCGGATCGCAAAAGCCGCCCGGCGGGCCCTCGACGCACCGGGCGGCCTCCCCCAGCGGGGCGCCCCCGTCACCTTCCCCGTGGCCGTGTTCGCCCCCGGGCGGAGGGAGGGGGGCAACGCCCATTTCTGGAGCTACCGGGTGAGCCACGAGCCGGGCTCGGTCTTTCCCTCGGGGGCGACCACGGTGCGCTATCGAGGCACGATCAACGGTGTCGCCCTCACCGGGCACTTCCAGGTCGTGGTCGGCGACCACGACCCGGCCACGGTCACCCCGGCGGGATTTCAGACCGACCGCACCTCGCCCGGATGGGCTGCGTCGCTCCCGGGCAACCGGTCGGCGCCCGCGGTGTCGCGGGACCGGTTGGTACGCAGCCTGCAGCGGGCCGCCCGTCGGGAGGACGACGCCACCGAGCAGTTGATGGCCACGGCCTACCCGTTCCTCGACCAGATCGCCGACAGCTTCGGCCCCCAACTCCGCCATCGCCGCGCCTACCTGGACCGCGAGGACATCATCAACGAGGGATGGAGGCGGGCCTACCAGCTGATCGACGCTTTCAGCGGCCCGGCCCGGCCCTCCGCCCCTTGGTCCACGGCCTTGTACCGCAACTGCCGCCGGGACATGAGCCGCGCCGTGCACGCCCTCGACGGCATGAGCGAGGCGGTGGCGACCGTGCGTGCCGCCTGCGGCGCCCACCCCGAGATCACCGATCCTGTGGTCATGGCGCGCCTTCTCGCCGTTCAAGCCGAGGAACGGCGACTCGCCGTCCACCAGCCCGGCCTTCCCGCCGAACAACGCCGGCGCCGGGCCGAGGATCGGCCCCTTCGCGGCGCGTACAGCCTGCGCCAGATCGAGTGGGCCATGGACGCTCCCCGGCTCGTCTCCTGGAACGACACCGCCAGTCGCCTCGACATCGGGAGCGGCGAGAGCACCGAGCACCATCACCTCCTCGAGATGCGACCCGGCGTCGACGATGTCGGGTTGGCCGCGGTCGAGGCGCCGGCTTCGGCGGCCGCCGCTTCGCTCGCCGAGGCGACCGGCTCCGATCTCGTCACCATGCTCGACGTGATGACCGACCTCGGCGTCGGCACCGGCGGCGATCCCGGCGCCGCCCACCTCCCGCAACTCCGCCGGCGAGTGCTGGCCCCGTTCATCCTGCCCGGGGAGCGGCCAGCATCGGAGGCCGTGCTGCGCCGAGCAGGACACCGGGCCCGGACCAAGCTGTTTGCCGACGGTGAGCTGCTCGGCGGTCCCCGGCTGGCCCAGGCCTGGCAGGCGGGGATCAGCGCCGAGGAGGCCCGGGCCGTGGATGCCCGCTGCGACGCCTGAGGCCCCGCTCGTCCACCGGGCGGGCGGCCACGGCAACCATGCCGCCGGCGACGCGCACGGGGCCGGCGGCCACCTCGGCCAGGGGGCAGATCCCGATGTAGGCCCGGGCCCCGGCCTGGAGCCCACGGGTCACCGGGACGGCGTAGGCGACGACCGAACCGGCCCGGGCCACCTCGACGGGCGCTCTGGCTTCCGAGAAGCCCTCCGGCGGGTCGTCGCCGACCGACCGGAGCACGATGCGGGTCCTGGTCCCGTTGAGCGCCACCCGGTTGCGCTGCGAGGTGGACGCCAGCAGCAGATAGCTGAGCACGTTCTCGCCGGGCTGGGGCTCGACGTTGGTCACCACGTGACCGAGGCCGGCGCCGACGAAGACCCCAACGGCGAGTGGGGTGATACCACCGACCACGGCGGCGACGACGGCGCCGATGAGCAACCCGAAGGTCCCGCCGATCACCCACGACACGAGAGACCGCAACCGGACGGTGCGGGGCAGGGTGATCCGCCCCAGCGACCCCACCCTCGTCGGCCCCGGCCGCAGCAGCTTGGTGGCGGCCAGCATCAGGTGGCCGTCGCGACCCGGGGTGGTCTCGCTCAAAGGGTGGACACCGTGGTGACGACCAGATCGACGGTCTTGATGGCGAAATCGGTGGCGATGCCGAGCAGGCTCAGATCGGAGAGGAGGGCGGAGGCCAGCACGGCGCCGGTGAGATCCTTGAAGGCCGCTGCTCCCCGTCCCCGGGCCACGTTCTTGACCACCAGGAACAGGCCCAGGATGATGACGCCGACGGCCAGGAATCGGGCCACGCCCTGGATCCAGGGGCCGAGTCCCCCGGGTTGGGAGAAGAACTGGCTGAACGAGGTGGTGCCGCCACCGGATCCGGGGAAGCTGGCTGCCGATGTTCTGGCTGCCGAAGTTCTGGCTGCAGAGAGCAGGGCGGAGCTGAGGGGCATGCGGCGTCCTCTCGGATGAGGGTGGAACGTGGGTCGCCTGCACCTTGCCGAGCCCGGTTCCCACGACGGGGACCTGGCACAATGGGCGGGTGCGCGTGGCGATGGTCTGCCTGGGCAACATCTGCCGGTCGCCGATGGCCGAGTCGGTCGGACAGGCCATGGTCGATCAAGCGGGGCTGGGCGACCGGATCAGCGTCGAGTCGTTCGGGACGGCCGGCTATCACGTCGGCCAGCCCGCCGACCCGGGAGCGACGGAAGCGTTGCGCCGACGGGGGTGGCCGGCAGACGGCCATCGGGCTCGACGCATCCAACGCCGTGATGTGGCGGGCTGCGATCTGGTGCTGTGTGCCGACCGTGCCGTCCTGGCCGAGGTCGGGCGCCTGGCGGATGCGAGCCATGACCGGTCCCGGATCCTGCTCCTGCGGTCGTTCGACCCGACCGCGACTCCCGTCGACGAGGAGGTCCCCGATCCGTGGGGAGGCGATGACGCCGCGTTCGACCGGGCCTTGGATCTGATCGAAAGGGCGTGCCGGGGCCTTGTCGACGGACTGGCTGAGCCGCCTCACTGACGCGCTGGGCCCGCCCCGCGCCGTGACGCCGGTTCGGGCCGGGATCTGGCGGGTGGAGATCGGCGGGCGCCGGGTCTGCGCCAAGGTGGGCGCGGGCGTCGTCGACGAGGCCGGCGGCTTGGCTGATCTGAGGGCGGTTGCCGGCGTGTCGGTGCCCGGGGTGGTCCTCCTCGACGCCGATCTGCTGGTCACCGACTGGATCACCGAAGACCGGCGCATCCAGGCCCACAGCGAGCGGCTGGGCCGGGCTCTGGCCGCCCTCCATGGCGCCCCGTGGCCGGATTGGGGCGGCGGCTCGGGGTGGATCGGGGCCTGTCGGGTCGACAACGGGACGCGGCCCGACGGAGTGGCGTTCTATGGCGGCCGGCTGGTCGACCTGGCCGGTCGCTGCGGGCTGGTCGAACCGGTGGAAAGGGTCGTCGGTGGCCTGGACCGCCTCCTTCCGCCCGGCGGCCCGGCCCTGCTCCACGGCGATCTTTGGTGGGGCAACGTCCTGTGGGGCGCGGACGGGGAGCCGTGGCTGATCGATCCCTCGGTCCACGGCGGCCATCCCGAGGAGGATCTGGCCATGCTGGCCCTCTTCGGCGCCCTCCCCGACCACCTGCTCGGCGCGTACGCCGAGATCGCCCATCTCGCGGACGGTTGGAGGGAACGGGTCGGTCTGTTCCAGCTCTACCCACTCCTCGTTCACGCCGTGCTCTTCGGTGGGGGCTACCGGTCCCAGGCGGAGGCGACCGCCCGCCGCTACCTCTGAGCCGACGGTCCCGTAGCCGTTACGCTCCGCAGGTGCGCCGACCGGCTGACGCGGTGATGTCCGTGCTGGCGCGCCTGCTGATCCGGGTGTTCTTCCGGGATCTCGAGGTGGCCGACGGCGCGTCTCTGCCTCCGGGCGGGCCGACCCTACCCTCCTGGTGGCCAACCATCAGAACGGCCTGGTGGACGCTTTGGTGCTGATGGCCGCCCTGCATCGCCATCCCCGCTTCCTCGGCAAGTCCACCCTGTGGAAGATCCTGCCCCTGCGCCCGCTCCTGGCCCTGGCCGGCGTGATCCCCGTGTACCGGGCGGCCGAAGCGAACCCGTCTTCGGAGGCCTCTGCCGGCGATCGGACCCGACGCAACGACGAGGCGTTCACCACCAGCCGCCACCTGCTCGGCGAGGGCGCCATGGTGACGGTCTTCCCGGAAGGCATCAGCCACGACCGGTCGACCGTCCAGCAACTGAGGACCGGAGCCGCCCGGATCGCCCTCGGTGCCGCCGCCGACGACGTCATTGCCAACGTCGTCGTCTCCGCCGCGGGCCTGGTCTACGACGACAAGAGCCGCTTCCGGTCCCGGGCCCTGGTGCGGGTCGGGCCGCCCCGCCCCGTGGACCCGTACGTCCCCGGTTACCGCGGCGACAGCCGAAGCGCCGTTCACGCCCTCACCGCCGACATCGCCGGCGACCTGCGTGCCGTCGCCCCCGACTACCGGAGTTGGGAGTTCGCCGAACGATGCGCCCAGGTGGCCGAGATGGCGATGGGCAGCCCGGGCCGGGCCGGGCCGTTCCACCTCGCCGATCGCGACACTCTTTCCAGGCGGGTGGCGGAGCTGGCCGCCACCTCCGGCGGCGCCAAGGTCTTCGCCCTGCTGAGCGACGAGGTTGCCTCCTACCGCCAGGATGTGGCCCTGCTCGGTCTGAGCGACCAACAGGTCATCGCCGACGACTCCCCATGGCACTACCGGCGGGCCCTCACCTGGTCGGTCCTCAAGGTGCTGGTCGCGGCCCCGGTTGCCGGTGTGGGCGTCAGCGTGCACGCCGTTCCCTACACCATCGTCAAGGTCCTGGCCCGGCTTCCCCGCAACGAGGGCATGAAGGCGACCGTGAAGGTGGGCGGTTGCCTCGGCCTGTTCACCGTGGGCTACCTGGGGCTCGCCGTCTGGGTCGCCCGCCGCCGGGGCGTCCTGGCCGGTCTCGCCACCTTCGTGATGGCACCGGTCTCGGGCTATGTCGCCGTCCTGGCATCCGAGCGGGTCGAACAGGCCGACGGCATGGCCCACACCGTCGAGGTCCTGCGCCGCCACCGCCTGGGTGTCACCGCCCTGCGGGTCCGCAGGACGGTGCTGGCTGAGCGGGTCTGCCGGTGGCTGGACGACGCCGACCCGCGGTGACGCCACCGGGCGGAAACGGGCAGACTCCGATCGTGGAACCCTACGAAGCCCTCACCGCTGACGCCATCGACCTCTCCGACCTGGAAGGGTTCTGGACCCGCCCCGTGGCCGAGCGGGAAGGGGCCTTCCGGACCCTGCGACGGGACCGCCCCCTGGCCTTCTTCGAGGAGCCGGAGACGGACTTCGGGCCTCGAGGGCCGGGCTATTACGCCGTCACCCGATACCACGACGTGGTCACCGCCAGCCGCCACCCGGAGGTGTTCTGCTCGGGCGCGGGGACGACCAGTGTCGTCGACCTCCCTGCGGAGTTCCTCGAGTACTTCGGCTCCATGATCAACATGGACGATCCACGTCACGCCCGTCTCCGCCGGATCGTCTCGCGGGCCTTCACCCCCAAGCGCCTCGCCGACGCGGAGGCCACCGTCGGAGAGCTGGCCCGCGCCATCGTGGCCGGCGTGGCGCCCAAGGGCAGGTGTGACTTCGTCAACGAGGTGGCTGCGGCCCTGCCGCTGCGGATCATCTGCGAGATGATGGGCATCCCCGACAGTCACTACCAGTTCGTGCTCGACCAGACCAACGTCATCCTCGGGGCCACCGATCCCGAGTACGTGCCGGACGCCACCGACATCCCCACGGCCGTGCTCAACGCCGGCTTCGGGTTGGGTGAGTTGATGAAGGAGCTGGGCGAACGTCGCCGCAACGAGCCAACCGACGACCTCACCTCTGCCCTGGTCAACACCGAGATCGACGG
This sequence comes from Acidimicrobiales bacterium, assembly GCA_051000755.1. Classification (GTDB taxonomy): domain Bacteria; phylum Actinomycetota; class Acidimicrobiia; order Acidimicrobiales; family Palsa-688; genus JALZAH01. The sequence continues at coordinate 17,197 of JBPCNZ010000078.1, forward strand.
GGAGAGGCTGACGTTCGACGAGCTGGCGTCATTTTTCATCCTGCTGGTGGTGGCCGGGAACGAGACCACCCGCAACGCCATCAGCTGGGGCCTGGTGGCCCTCACCGACAACCCGGATCAACGCCAACGGTGGGCCGCCGACTTCGACGGAATGGCCGCCACGGCCGTCGACGAGATCGTCCGCTGGGCGTCGCCGGTCATCTTCATGCGCCGCACTGTGACCGGACCGGCCCACCTCGGTGACCAGACGTTCGACGAGGGGGACAAGCTCCTGTTGTTCTACAACTCGGCCAACCGGGACGAGACGGTCTTTGCCGACCCGTACCGCTTCGATGTCGGGCGGGCCGACAACCGCCATGTCGGATTCGGCGGGCACGGGCCCCATTTCTGCCTCGGCGCCCACCTGGCCCGCCGCGAGATCACCGTCATGTACCGGGAGCTGTTCGCCACCTTGCCCGACATCGTTGCCGCCGGTGAGCCCGAGCGTCTGCAGTCCATGTTCATCAACGGCATCAAGCGCCTGCCGGCGGAGTACACGCCCGTCGGCTGACCAGGGCCGGTCGGGACCGCGGGTAGCGTTCCCCCATGCCCCACGTCTCAGCCAACGGGATCAAGCTCTGCTATGAGGCATCGGGTGAGCGCCGGGCCACGCCGCTGCTGCTCATCATGGGCCTCGGCGGCCAGCTGACGGCCTGGGACGACGAGCTCGTCGTCGCCCTGGTGGACCGGGGCTTCTTCGTCGTCCGCTTCGACAACCGTGACGTGGGCCTCTCCTCGTGGTTCGACGAGGCGGGGCCACCGGATGTCCTCGGGGCCTTCAGCGGCCGGGGCCGTGCCCCGTACCTGCTGGCCGACATGGCCGACGATGCGGCCGGTCTCCTCGACGCCCTCGAGCTTCCCGCCGCCCACGTCCTCGGTGTCTCCATGGGCGGGATGATCGCCCAGAGCCTGGCCATCAACCACCCGGACCGCGTTCTGAGCCTGGTCTCGATCATGTCGACGACCGGCGACCCGGCCGTTGGCGCACCGCACCCCGAAGCCATCACCGCCCTGCTCCGCCCTCCGCCCACCGACCGGGAGGGCGCCATGAACGGGGCCGTCGAGGTGTGGAAGACGATCGGCTCGCCGGGATTCGGGGTCCATGAGGACCGCACCCGGGCCCAGGCCGCCGCCGCCTACGACCGGGCGTTCCACCCTGAGGGCACGGGCCGCCAGATGGTGGCCATCCTGTCGTCGGGCGACCGCACGGACGGGCTGCACCGGGTGAAGTGTCCGACGCTGGTCGTCCACGGCGACGCTGATCCCCTCGTCGATCCGAGCGGGGGGCAGGCGACCGCCGCCGCCGTGCCGGGCGCCGAGTTGATGATCGTGGCCGGCATGGGCCACCACCTGCCACTCGAGATCTTCGACGACCTGGCGGACCGCGTCGCCACCCACGCCACCAGGGCGCCGTCGTCGACGTAGGGGTCAGTCGACGAGCGCCTGGTAGACGAGGGCCTTGAGCTGGGGCCGGATGGGGTGGGTGCTCGACGGCAGCAGCTGGGTGAGGAACTGCACGGTGAGGTCCTCGACCGGGTCGACCCAGAACGTGGTGCTGGCCGCCCCGCCCCAGTTGTACTCCCCGGGGCTGGAGACGACCTTGGCCTTGACGGGGTCGATGGTGACGGCGAACCCCAACCCGAACCCCACCCCGTCGAAAGCGGACTCGGCGTACAGGGGACGGCCGAACGCGGCCAGATCGGCGTGGCCGGGCAGATGGTTGCTCACCATGTAGTCCACCGTCCGGGGGCTGAGGAGACGGACACCCTCAAGCTCGCCCCGCCGCCTCAACATGTCCATGAAACGGTGATAGTCCCTGGCCGCGGCCACCATCCCCCCACCACCGGACAGGCAGACCGGGGGCCGGAGCACGGCTCGCCCGCCCATCGGTGTGGCTCGCCCGTCGCGGTCGGGGCCGTACAGCGCGGCCAGCCGGTCGGCCCGGGCCTCCTCGACGAAGAACCCGGCGTCGGTCATCCCCAGAGGGCCGAAGATGCGCTCGGCGAAGAAGCGATCAAGGCTCTGGCCCGAGATCACCTCCACCAGCCGCCCGAGCACGTCGGTGGCCACCGAGTAGTTCCACTCGGCGCCGGGGTCGAACAGCAACGGCATTCGGGCGTAGGCGTCGCAGACACCGGCCAGGTCCAGGTCCGGGGGGCTTCCCCATTCGAAGCCGGCCGCCCGGTAGCGGGCATCGACGGGATGGGCGTGATGGAACCCGTAGGTGAGGCCGGCGGTGTGGGTCAGCAGGTGCCACACCCGGATGGGCTCGACTGCGGGCCGGGTGGCCATGCCGGCGCCGGCCCCGCCGCGGTAGACGCGGGGTTCGCTCCAAGCCGGCAGATAAAGGTGGATGGGATCCTTGAGCTCCAGGGCCCCCTCCTCGCACAGCATGAGGGCGGCGACGGACGTGACCGGCTTGGTCATCGAGTACATCCGCCACAGGGTGTCCACCTCGACGGGCAACCCCGCCTCGCGGTCGCGCTGCCCGTAGGTGCTCAGGTGGGCCAGCCGGCCGTGGCGGGCCACGGCGACGAGATAGCCGGCCAGACGTCCGTCATCGACGTACTGGGCGAAATGGCGGTCGATGCGAGCCAGCCGGCCGGGGTCCAACCCCACCTCGGCGGCGTCCACGTCGATCTGCAACTCTCCCACGTCGTCTCCTCTCGACCCGCTGGCGGGCCTGAGGCTACTGGTCGCCTCCGCCGATGCTGGAGCGCACGGCCAACAGCTCGGGGAAGAAGGTCAGCTCGAGGGCCCGGCGCAGAAAGGTGACCCCCGACGACCCGCCGGTCCCCCGCTTGAAGCCGATGACCCTCTCGACCGTCTTCAGATGACGGAACCGCCACACCTGGAAGCTCTCCTCCAGATCCATCAGCTCCTCCGCCGTCTCGTAGGCCTCCCAGTACCGCTCCGGATCGGCGTAGACCAGGCGGAAGACCTCCTCGACACCGGGGGACGAGACGTAGGGCTCGGACCAGTCCCGCTGGGCGACGGCGGCCGGGACAGGGTGCCCGGCCCGGGCCAGGTACCGCAGATACTCGTCGTAGAGGCTGGGCGACCTCAGATCAGCGGCCAGGACCGCCTGCCCGGCCGGGTCGTGGGCGAAGACCGCCAGCATCCCCGGCGCCTTGTTGCCGAGCAGGAACTCCACCCGCCGGTACTGCAACGACTGGAACCCCGACGCTGTCCCCAGGGAGCCACGGAACTGCGCGTACTCGATCGGTGTCAGGGTGGCCAGCACCGACCACTGCTCGATCATCTGGCGGAGGATGTGCTTCACCCGGGCCAGCCGCTTCAGAGCGGGAGGAAGGGCATCGCCCGCCAACAGCCCGATCGCCGAACGCAGCTCGTGGATCAGCAACTTCAGCCACAGCTCCGTGACCTGGTGGTCAATGATGAACAGCATCTCGTCGTGATGCCCCGATCGGGGGTGCTGGGCATCGAGGAGGCGCTCGAGCCCCAGGTAGGCCTCATAGGTCAACCGACCAGCGAGGTCGGTCGTCATGCCCTCCTCGATGGGCCTGAAGCCGGGCGTCGGGTCCCCGGCGGAGTCCACGACGGCTAGTCGTTCCAGGCGCTCGGGTTGGCCGGGACGTCGACGGCGTGTTCGCGAAGGGCGGCGAGGGGCACCACCTCGAGGGCCCGTTCATGGGTCGAGGCCAGGACCACGAAGCAGGCGGCCCCTTCGCGATGAGCCCGGAGCCAGTTGACCGCGGTCACGCACCACCGATCTCCGGGAACGAGCCCGGGGAAACCGAAGTGGGGCACCGGAGTGCTCAGATCGTTGCCGATGCGGCGCTGGTGATCGAGGAACTCGGCGGTGACCACGGCGCAGATCGTGTGACTGCCGATGTCCTCCACGCCCGTGGTGCAGCAGCCGTCCCTGTAAAACCCCGTGACCGGATCCGCTCCGCACGGCTCGAGCGCGCCGCCCAGGACATTGCGATCACCCATGGCTGCAGTATCGCTCATCGGGGCCGCACGCAGGTCGATCGGCGCCAGGTGTGGTTCTCTCTACACTGTGACCAGCGATGACGATCCTCCTCAGATCACCATGACACCCAGGGAGCGCTGGCAGGTCGGGCTGGGCGTCCTCACCGCTTACGTCGGGCCCGCAGAACGGCGAGCGGCGGACATCACCCGGCTGGCCGGCGACCGGGACCCGAGAGAGGTTCTCTTCGGGGTCCTCGCCGTGGCCAAGGACCTGCTCGGACTCCTGGCCACCTCCACCGAGTTGGCTCCCGCCGAGTTGCTCCAGCACCTGGCGGGGGGCGCGGCCGGGAGGAGCGAATGATGGCGGCTGCCGCCGTAGTGTCGCCGGGCCCCCGAGCGGGCATCACTGCGTCATGCACGTAGAGGAACCCGGGGAGGCCGTCACCCTCGCCTACGACCATTTCGACCCCTCTTCGGAGGGCCTGCGTGAAGCGCTGACCTCAACCGGCAACGGCTACTTCTGCACCCGGGGGACGGCCGAGTGGGAGGACGCCGGGACCGTGCACTATCCGGGCACGTACGCCCACGGCGGCTACAACCGGGAGACCACGATCCTCGGCGGCCGCCCGGTGCACAACGAGGATCTCGTCAACCTGCCCAACTGGCTCGTGCTGAAGTTGCGCATCGAGGGCGAGGACGCCATCCGCCTCGACAACATCGAGCTCCTGTCCTACCAGCACGACTACAACATCCGCCTGGCCATGGTGCAGCGCGAGCTGCGTTTCCGAGACCGCGCCGGCCGGGAGACAACCCTTCGGAGCCGCCGCTTCGTGAGCATGGCCCACAGCCACCAGGCCGCCATCGAGTTGACCCTCACCCCGGAGGACTGGTCCGGCCGTGTCGAGGTGGTGTCGGCGCTCGACGGGCGGGTCACCAACCAGATGGTCGACCGCTACAGCGAGCTCGAGGGCCGCCACCTCGATCCCGTCTCGCCCCGTACCTTCGGCCCGCAGACCATCGCCTTGAAGGTGGAGACGAGGCAGTCCAACATCTACGTCGCCGAGGCGGCCAGGACCCGGGTGTTCGACGACGATGGTCAGGTCGAGGTGGCCCGCAGCCTGTACCAGACCGACGATTACATCCATCAGGTCCTCGCTCTCGACGTCAAGGCCGGCGAGTCGGTGCGAGTCGAGAAGCTGGTGTCGCTGTTCACCTCGCACGACAACGCCATAACCGACACCCTCACGGCCGCCGGCCGCCATGTGCAGCGGTATCCCGACTTCTCCGAGGCCCTGGCCGAGCACCGGGCGGCATGGACCGAGTTGTGGGACGTCTGTGACGTGGAGCTGCCAAGCCAGCCACGGGCCCAGCTGCTGCTGCGCTTCCACACTACGCACGTGCTCCAGGTCTGCTCCCGGCACACCGCCCGCCATGACGCCGGTGTGCCGGCTCGGGGGCTCAACGGCGAGGCCTATCGCGGCCACGTGTTCTGGGACGAGTTGTACGTGTACCCGTTCTTGAACTTCCGTCTTCCAGAGATCACCCGCGGGTTGCTGATGTACCGCTACCGTCGCCTGAGCGAGGCCCGCGCTGCGGCGCGGGAGGCCGGCTACCAGGGCGCCATGTTCCCGTGGCAGAGCGGCAGCGACGGGACCGAGGAGACCCAGGTCGTCCACCTCAACCCCCTGTCGGGCCAATGGGACCCCGATGACAGCCACAACCAGCGGCACGTCAACGCCGCCATCTTCTACAACGCCTGGCAGTACTACCAGGCTACCGATGACCTGGAGTTCCTCCGCGACTACGGCGCCGAGCTCATGCTCGAGATCGCCCGCTTCTGGGCCTCCCTCGCCCACTACAACCCGGACCGGGAACGCTACGAGATCCACGGCGTGATGGGTCCCGACGAGTTCCATGAGCGCTACCCGGGTGCCCAGGCCGCGGGGTTGCGCAACAACGCCTACACCAACGTCATGGCGGCATGGATGGCCGAGACCGCACCGCGGGTGCTCGACCTGCTGCCGGCGAGCCGGCGGGCCGCCCTGCGCTCCCGCATCGGCCTCACCGACGACGAGTTGCGCACCTGGGAGGACATGAGCCGACGTATGTTCGTCCCCTTCCACGGCGACGACGTCATAAGCCAGTTCGAGGGCTACGCCGACCTGGAGGAGCTCGACTGGGAGCGCTACCGCGCCGAGCACCCCAACATTCAGCGCCTCGACCGCATCCTCAAGGCCGAAGGAGACGACCCCGACCGCTACCAGCTGACCAAACAGGCCGACACGGTCATGCTGTTCTTTCTCTTCTCCCACGACGAGCTCCGCCGGTTGTTCGAACAGCTCGGTTATGCCCACGACACCGACATGGCGCGGCGGACGGTCGACTATTACGACCAGCGCACCTCCCATGGATCGACACTGAGCCTGATCGCCCACGCCGGCGTGCTGGCCGCCCTCGACCCGGAAAGCTCCTGGGAGCGGTTCATGGTGGCCCTGGAAAGCGACGTGGGCGACGTGCAGGGCGGTACCACCAAGGAAGGCATCCACATGGGGGTCATGTCGGGGACCTTGGATCTCCTGCAGCGTCACTATCTGGGCTGCACGGTCCGCGACGGCGTGCTCCACTTCGAGCCCCGTCTCATCGACCGCCTCGACGGCCTGGCCTTCTCGATGCAGTTCCGCGGGACCTCGTTGCGCATCTCCGTCAAAGGTGACGAGCTGACGGTGCTGGCCCGGGCCGAGGGCTTTCGGGCCCCGGTACGGATCGCTGTCGAACATCAGATCCGGGAGCTGGGCGCGGGCGACAAGGGGGCGTTCACCCTGTCGCCTTCCTCCGACCGGGCGCCCCGGTAGGGCACACTCGACACGGACAGGGCGACGAGGCCCGAACAGAGATCCGCCCGAACAGCAATCCGAGAGAGAGAGCGGCAAATGCCCGAACCAGGATTCGCCGGAGCCATCTTCGACGTCGACGGGGTTCTCGTCGACTCGCCCCACGAACGGGCCTGGCGAGACTCCCTCCAGGAGCTGATGGAGAACGAGTGGTCCGGCATCCGTGACCGGACAACATGGTCGGCCGAGACCTTCAGTCCTCAGGTGTACCAGCAGCTGATGTCCGGCAAGCCGCGGATGAGCGGTGCCCTGGCCGCCCTCGAGCACTTCGAGGTCCCTGACCCCCAAGGTCACGTCGATGCCTACGCGGCCCGCAAGCAGGAGCTGGTGGTCAAGCTGATCGAGGCCGGCGAGTTCGAGGCCTACCCCGACGCCCTGCGCTTCGCGCTGGCCGTTCGGGGCGCGGGGATCCGCACCGCGGCTGCGTCGTCGTCGAAGAATGCCGGGCTCTTCCTCCGCCAGATCCGGCTGGACACCTTCGCCGAGAAGGAAGGCCTCTCCTACGACTTCCTCCGGCCCGGCCTGAGCCTGCTCGAGTTCTTCGACGTCGACATCTCCGGACGCGACTTCGCCCAGGGCAAGCCTCATCCGGAGATCTTCCTGACCGCAGCGTCCGAGCTCGACCTGGCGCCCGAGCGCTGCTTCGTCATCGAAGACGCGACCAGCGGGGTGGAGGCGGCGAAGGCGGGCGGGATGGCGGCCCTGGGGGTGGCCCGGGCCCATGACGATGCCGCCCTCACCGCGGCCAAAGCCGATCTCGTCGTCACCTCGCTCGACACGGTCGACGTATCCCTCCTGGCCCGCCACGAGCTGATCCCAAGGACGCCATGAGCACGCCCATCCGCCCGGGGGCGACGCTCGCCGCCGGGCCCATCACCTCCGGGGACGACTCGGTCATCGGCGTCGACATCGGCGGCACCAAGATCGCCGCCGGGGTGGTGGACGGGCGGGGGACGATCGTCGCCAGCACCCGCCGCGACACTCCGGCCGACAACCCGTCGAAGACCCTCGAAGCGATCGCCGATGCCGTGCGCGAGCTGACCACCACCCACGTCTGCGCGGGAGTAGGTCTCGGCGCCGCCGGTTTCGTCGACGAGAAGCGGTCGACGGTCATGTTCGCCCCCAATCTGGCCTGGCGCGACGAACGCCTGCGAGCCGAGCTGGAGGGCCTGCTCAGCCTGCCCGTCGTGGTCGAGAACGACGCCAACGCGGCCGCCTGGGCGGAGGCCCGGTTCGGCGCCGCCCGCGACCAGACCCACGCCGTCGTGCTCACCGTGGGGACCGGCATCGGGGGCGGCATCGTGCTGGACGGGAAGGTGATGCGGGGTCGCTACGGCGTGGCTGCCGAGGTCGGTCATCTCAACGTCGTGCCCGACGGTCGGCGCTGCGGCTGCGGCCTGCAGGGCTGCTGGGAGCAGTACGGCAGCGGCCGGGCACTTGTCCAGGAGGCCCGGGAGCAGGCCGTGGTCTCCCCCGCCATGGCGGTGGACCTGCTGGATCTCGCCGGCGGCCGGGCAGAGAACATCACCGGCGAGATGGTCACGGCTGCGGCCCATGCCGGTGATGTGGCGGCGCTGCAGTGCTTCGAGGAGTTGGGCAAATGGCTCGGTCGGGGCATCGCCCAGCTCGCCGCCATCCTCGACCCGGGGGTGTTCGTCATCGCCGGTGGGGTGTCGGCGGCCGGCGACGTGCTGCTGGCGCCGACGGAGATCACCTTCCGCCGGCACCTGACCGGCCGGGGGCACCGCCCGACTGCGGAGGTGCGCATCGCCGAGCTGGGCCCGGAGGCGGGGCTCATCGGAGCAGCCGACCTGGTCCGCCACCAGTGAGGGTCCGCCACCAGTGATGGTGTGCCCCGCGCCAGGCTGGTCCCGTCGGGCCATTGTCAGGAGCGAACGCCGGCGTTAGGGTGCTGCAAATGGTCGACAGGTCCGGTGGTGCAGACAGCACGGGAGCGGAGGCAGACCTGGCCGGGGCCGGTGGGCCGGGGCGAGCGGTGGTGTGGACGGCGGCGATCACCGCTCTCGGCGGGTTGCTGTTCGGCTACGACACCGGGGTGGTCTCGGGTGCCCTCCTCTTCTTGAAGGACGACTTCCACCACATCACCTCGTTCCAGAAGGAACTGGTCACCAGCCTGCTGCTGGTCGGAGCGGCGATCGGGGCGATCGGGGCCGGCCGGGTGGCCGACCGGATCGGGCGGCGACCGACGATCCTGCTCACCGCCTCCATCTTCGTGGTCGGCGTGCTCGGCGCCGCCTTCTCGCCCGTGTTCGGCGTTCTCCTGGCTGCCCGAATCGTCATCGGTCTGGCCGTGGGGTCGGCGTCGATGGTCGTGCCCATGTACATCGGCGAAGCCGCCCCCCCCAAGTTCCGGGGGGCGCTGGTCAGCTTCAACCAGCTGGCCATCACCTCGGGCATCCTCGTCTCCTACCTCACCGACTACGGCCTGGCCTCGTCACGCAACTGGCGGCTGATGTTCGGCTTGGCGGCCATACCCGCCGCCCTGCTGTTCGTCGGGATGCTGACCCAGGCGGAGAGCCCGGAGTGGCTGGTCACCCACGACCGTGAGGACGATGCCCGCCGGGTGCTCTCCCGCCTGCGCCACGATGGCAACGTCGACGTGGAGCTGGCCAGCATGAAAGAGGGGATGCAGCGTCAGAACGTCACCATCACCGAGCTCCTCAGTCCCCGCCTGCGGGGGGCGCTCACCCTGGGGGTGCTGCTGGCCGTCTTCCAACAGGTAACCGGGATCAACACCATCATCTACTACGCCCCCACCCTGCTCAACAACGCGGGCCTGGGCTCGTCGTCGGCGCTCCTGGCCAACGTGATCAACGGGGGGATCAACGTCGGCATGACCCTCGTAGCCATCCGCCTCCTCGACCGGGTCGGGCGGCGCACCCTGCTGATCTGCGGGACGTCCGGCATGGTCCTGGCCCTGTTCGTGATCGCGGTGACCTTCCAGGTCGGCGGCTCCCACCTGACCGGCACCGCTGCCGTCGTCACCATCGTCTTCCTGTTCTTCTACACCGGGTCGTTCGCCATCGGGCTGGGCCCGGTGTTCTGGCTGCTCATCAGTGAGATCTACCCGGTGCGGGTCCGGGCCCCGGCCATGAGCGTCGCCACCTTCGCCAACTGGGCGGCCAACTTCGTGGTGACGATCTCCTTCCTCACCTTGCTCAGCGCCATCACCGACGCCGGCACGTTCTTCCTCTTCGGCTTCCTCAGCCTGGTCGCGCTGCTCTACTTCTGGCGCCGGGTGCCGGAGACCAAGGGACTGCGCCTGGAGGACATCGGGGCCCAGATCGAGGGTCGGCGCCTGACGCCGGGCGCCATGGCCGCCAAGCGCTGAGGGCCCTTCCCCCGGTTCAGGAGCGACCCCGCGCCGGAGCTGTCGACCAAGGCCGGGCATGAGGGCGTGTCATCGCCGTGGGTGGAGAAGCGCAGCTGCCGGCTCAGAGTTTGCCGGCGACGTCGCCGGGCGGGCGGGCCAGCGTCGTGGGGTTGAACGCCAGCGGGCTCCCGCTCCCGTACATGTTGGCATCCGTGCCCTGGATCCCGGGGTACTGGCCGAGCGCGAAGTACAGGATGGCCGAGTGTTGCATCTCGACGGGATGGATGGTGGCCGCCACCGCCACCGCTGAGGGTGTGCTCAGCACGGCCACGCCGCTCTGGTAGGTCTGGGCGGCGATGTTCTCGACCAGCAACGCCAGCTTGAGCAAGCCACCGATGTCGGTGACCTTGCCGAAGGCGCTGTTGACGGTCGGCGTCAGGGCCGGGTCGGTGCCGGTCACCGCCGGCTTGCCGGCCGCCGCGAGCACCGAGTTCCACGCCTTGCCGTGATCGACGTGCTGGCCCATGGCCACCCCAGTTGAGCTACATCTCCGAAGAGCTGGCCACCCTCGCCGACCTGGCCGGACGGGCCACAGCCGGTTCTGCGCCCGGCGCGGGACGGCGCTCCTGAGGCTGCTGTTGCTGAGGCTGCTGTCGGGTGCTCACGGCGCCCACTGGGCGTTGCCGAGATCAGCCTCGTCGGAGCTGGGGGTGTCAGCGCCGGCCGCTTCGGGACTGGCAGGCGAACGGGTGGCCGCGGCGAGGTCGGCGGGCCCGACGTTACGCGGGTGGTGACAGGCCGCCAGGTGGCCGCCTGGGTATTCGGTGAGCGGCGGTTCGACGGTGCGACACAGCTCGGTGGCGTAGGCACAGCGGGTGTGGAACCGACACCCTGCGGGCGGGTCGATGGGGCTCGGTAGCTCCCCTTCGAGCACGTGGCGCTCCCGGCTGCGGTTGCGCCTCGGGTCGGGGATGGGAATAGCGTTGAGCAGGCTGGCCGTGTACGGATGCACCGGCCGGGTGTAGAGCTCCTCGGCCGGGGACACCTCCACCACCTTGCCCAGGTACATCACCGCGATGCGGTCGGAGACATGGCGAACGACGCTCAGATCGTGGGCCACGAAGACATACGACAGACCGAACGTGTCCTGCAGGTCGTCGAGGAGGTTGACCACCTGAGCCTGGATCGACACGTCGAGGGCGGACACAGGCTCGTCCAGCACGATGAGGCGCGGCTCGACAGCCAGGGCGCGCGCCACCCCCACCCGCTGGCGTTGACCGCCAGAGAACTCATGGGGGAAGCGGTTGACATGCTCAGGGTTGAGGCCGACCTGGGCCAACAGTTGTCGCACCCGCTCCTCGGTGCCACCCTCAGGGCGATCCCCCAGCTTCAGCCCGGCGCCGACGATCTGCCCGACCCGCTTACGGGGGTTGAGCGAGGCCTGGGGATCCTGAAAGACCATCTGCACCTCGGCGCGAAAGGGGCGCAGGCCCCGCTGATTGAGGTGGGTGACCTCGTTGCCGCGGTAACGGATGCGGCCGCCGGTGGGCGTCAAGAGGCGCAGGACGGTGCGGGCCAGGGTGGTCTTGCCGCAACCAGACTCGCCCACCAGCCCGAGGGTCTCCCCTTCCGCCAGCGAGAAGGTGACGTCATCGACAGCCTGAACCGATCCTCGGGTCCGCCCGAGCATGCCGGAGCGGACCGGGAAGTACACCCGGAGGTGCTCGACCTCGAGGAGAGGTGTGGCGCTCATCAGCCTTGCCCCCCGCCGCCTTCGGCTCCGGCTGCCACCGGCAGGCCGATGGCGTCGCCGACGACCCGCAGCTCCCGCTTGGCGGTAAGCGACAGCCAGCACCGGTCCCGGTGGTCGGCGGAACCGGCATCACGGGCCTCCAAGGGGGGCACGTCGACACATCGATCGAAGCTGTACGGGCAGCGGGGCTGGAAGTGGCAGCCATCGGGGGGATGGAGCAACGACGGCGGGGTGCCGGCGATGGTCGGCAGGCGGTCCGGGCGCTCCTTGTCGACACGCGGGACCGACCCGAGCAAACCCCACGTGTAGGGATGGAGAGGGTCATAGAAAAGCTCGTCGAGGGAGCCCTGCTCCACCACCCGCCCGGCATACATGACGACGATGCGGTCAGCGACATCGGCGATGACGCCGAGATCGTGGGTGATGATGATCACCGCCACGCCGGACTCGCGCCGCACCTCGTCGATCTCAGCCAGGATCTGAGCCTGGATGGTCACGTCGAGGGCGGTGGTGGGCTCGTCGGCGATCAGTACCTCCGGCGAGCAGGAGAGGGCCATGGCAATCATGACCCTCTGGCGCATCCCACCGGAGAACTCATGGGGAAAGGACCTGACCCGTTCGGAGGGGCGGGGTATGCCCACCCGGCGGAGCAGATCGATGGCCCGGGCCCAGGCCGCCTTCTTGGAGACCCGTTCGTGAGCACGGATCTGCTCCACGATCTGTTCGCCCACCCGATGGACCGGGTTGAGGGCGGTCATGGGGTCCTGGAAGATCATGGCCACCCTCGAGCCTCGGATGTGGCGAAGCTCGTCCTCGCTGGCGCCGATCAGCTCGGTGCCGTCCAGGATGGCGCGACCCGAGAAGGTGGCATTGGGCGAACGAGTGAGGCCCAGCAGGCTCAGCGCCGTCACCGACTTGCCCGACCCGGACTCGCCGACGACACCCAGCACCTCGCCGGGGTCGAGCGAGAACGACACGTCGTCCACGGCCTGCACCACCCCTTCCTCGGTAAGGAACGAGACCCGGAGGTGATCGACGGAGAGAAGCGGGTTGGCGGTCACGCCGCCAACCGGATCCTGGGATCCAACCCGGCGTAGACCACATCGACCACGGCAGAGAGCAGGACCACGAAGAAGGCCCCGAAGAGGGTGATGACGAGGATGGGCGGAACGTCGAGGGCGGCGATCGACTGGGCCGCATATTGGCCCACACCGTCGAGGTTGAACACCGTCTCGACCACGATGGCTCCTCCACCCACGACGGCGGCGAAGTCCAAGCCCCACAGGGAGACGATGGGGATGAGCGAGGTCCGCAGGACGTGGCTGAGCAGCACCCGCCGGCGGGAGAGACCCTTGGCCCGAGCGGTGCGCACGAAGTCCTCGCTGAGGGTGTCGACCACGTTGGACCGAAGCACCTGGGAATAGATGCCGATGTAGAGGACGGCGAGGCTGAACCACGGCAGGATCATGTGGACGAACCACTGCCCCGGACTGGTGCTGATCCCGACATAGCCGCCGTTGGGAAAGATGTGGACCTTGAATGCCAGAAGGTACAAGGCGACGGCGCCGACCACGAACGAAGGCGCGGAGATGCCGAAGAAGCTCAACACGGTGAGGGACGTATCGGTCGCCCGTCCTGCGTGCAGCGCGCTGATGAGACCGAACCCGATGCCGAACAGCAGCCACAGCAGTGTTGCCCCGACGGCCAAGGACACGGTGGCCGGGAGACCCCGCTTGATCTGAGACATCACGGTGACATGCTGGGTGTAGGACTGGATCTCGCCGGAGAAGATCTGCTTCATGGTGCGGCCGTACTGGACGTAGATGGGCTTGTCGAAGCCGTACGCCTTCTCCACCGACACGATGTTGGCGGGGCTGGCGGTGCGACCGGCCAGGCGAAGGGCGGGATTGCCGTTGGGGATCTTCTCGAAGATCAAGAAGGTGAGGATGCTGATGGCGAACAGGACGACCACAGCGGCGGCGAAGCGACGCACGGCGAAGCGGAGCATCAGCGCTCGATCCGGATCCGCGCTCGCGGATCGAGGGCGGACCGGAGCCCGTCGCCGAACACGTTGACCCCGAGGACGGCCGCCACCAGCGTCAGCCCCGGCACCAGGACCAGGTGGGGGGCGGCCGTTATCAAGGTGATCCCGTTGGAGATCATCGTCCCCCAGGACGCGTTGGGTGCCTGTACACCCGCACCCAGGAAGGACAGCGATGCCTCGAGGACGATCGACTGGGCCAGCTGGAGGGCGACGAACACCACCATCGTGGAGAACAGGTTGGGGAAGATCTCCGTCGCCATGATGCGGATGTGGCCGTAGCCGAGGCAACGGGCGGCATCGACATACTCACGCTCGCGCATGGTGAGGACCTGGCCCCGGATGGGGCGGGCCACGTAGGGGATGTACACCACGCCGATCACGAGGGCGGGGATGAAGTCGGAGCTGCCCCGCACGTGCAGCGGACCGATGCTTATGCCTCCGAGAGCCAACGTGACGCCGAGGGCAATACCGAGCAGGAGGGCCGGATAGGCCCAGATGAGGTCGAGCAGTCGTGAGAGGAGACCGTCGACCCAGCCCCGGAAGTAGCCGGAGACGATGCCCACCAGGGCGGCCAGCACCATGGTGATGACCGTGGCCAGCACGCCGATCTCGATCGAGTTGCGCCCGCCGTAAAGCAGGCGCACGGCGCTGTCGCGTCCCTCAGAGTCGGCGCCGAAGAAGAACCGGCTATGCCAGGTGGGACCGATCGGGACGCCGGTCAACGAGACCACGTTGACCTTCTTGCCCCCAACCTTGATGACGTCGCTGATGTGGGTGACGTTCGGACCGGTGTGGGCGATGTGGCCGGCATAGAGCGGAGCCAGCAGGCTGGCGATGACGATGACGATGAACATGGCCCCGAAGGCGAGGGCGGTGCGGTTGCGCCGCAGGCGTCGGGCCGCGAGCCGGTACGGGCCGACGCCGACGGTGTCCTCCTCGCCCAACGGGGCCAGGACGGCGGCTCCGTCGGTATCCGTGACCGCCCGGCCGATGCCGGGCTGGTCAGGCTGCTGGCGTACGGACATGAACCCCTTCGGCCTCAGGAGCGGAACGGGCCGGCGCTACTTCAACTTCCAGGTGGACCAGTCGTTGTAGTAGACGGGATTGAACACCGCCGAGCCGTAGTCGATCCGGGTGGAGAAGAACTTGGGCACCGTCTCGTAGCCCATCGTGGCTGTGTAGGCCTGCTGGGCGGTGTACTGGTCAAGCGAGGCCCACTCGCTCGACACCGACGAGAGCTTGGTGGCAGGCACGGCATCGAGCTTCTTCAACTCGGACTGGATGTGCGGGTCGTTGACCTGACCGAAGTTCTCGTTGTTCTGGGCCTGGATGGCGGTGCCGTCGAGCAGGAGGTAGAAGTCGGACGGGTTGGGGAAGTCCTGGCTCCAGTCGGCGAAACCGGTCTGCGGGTTGGTGGCCTGGTTGCCGACGGTCTGGAAGTACACCGAGTCCTGGATGACCTTGAGGGAGGCCTTGAAGCCCAACTGGTTGAGCAGGCCGGCGAAGTAGACGCAGTAGTCCTGGCGGGGGCTGCGGGTCTCGCTCCACACCGTGACCGGGGTCCCGGCCAGCCCAGCCTGGGCGATCATGGCTTTGGCCTTGGCCACCGTGGCCCCCGAGAGAACCTGGGAGGGGTCACCTGCCGGGCAGGGGGCGCTCGGGTGGCCGACGATGGATGGCGGCAGGAAATAGCAACCAGGGCTGAGCGACCCCGACGAGATGCGGGCCAGCGCCGTGCGGTCCAGCGCCATGTTGACGGCTTGGCGGGCCGCCGGATTGTTGAACGGGGCCGTCGTGGTGTTCAAGAAGAAGTAATAGGTGGTCGCCACCGCTTCCTTGGTGAAGCGGCTGGATGCCTGGGACTGAATCTGGTTGAGCAGGGCACCTGGAATGGTGTCGCCGGCGTCGAAGTTGTCAACCTGGTTGCTGAGGACCTGCTGGGCCTCGCTCTGGGTGTTGCTGACGATGTTGACCTTGATGCTGTCGAGCGATCCGGCGGGAATGCCGGGGATCTTGAAGGCGGCGAAGCGCGGATTCTTCTGCATCACGAACGAGACGTTCGGGGTCACGTTGGTGATCATGTACGCCCCTACCCCCGGAGGCGGGTTGTTGGACTCGGCCGTCATCGGGGTGTTGGGCGGTACCAGGGCGGCTGCGGGAAACGCCAGGACGTTGGCGAAGGCCCCGTAGGCGGTGGACAGCTGGATGGTGATCTTCCCGGAGTTGTCGTCGGTGGTGATGCCGCTGATCGTCGGCGCGGTGTTCTTCAGGTAGGTGTCGGCTCCGACGATGTAGTTGCTGAAGAACGACGCCCCACCCCAGTTGATCTTGATCGCCCTCTCGATGGCGTGGGTGAAGTCGGAGGCCTTGACGGGGGTCCCGTCGGAATACGTGAGGCCGCTGCGCAACTGGAGCGTGTAGGTAAGGCCGTCGGGGGAGACTGTCGGCAGGTCGGAGGCCAACCCGGGTATGAGCTGGGTCCCTGGCTGCCCATTGGCATGGGCGTAGGTGAGCAGCGGGGTGTAGGCGATCCAGTCGGCCTCCGCCGCCTGGGTCGTATAGCCGAACTGCGGGTCGAGTGAGTCGGGCGCCGTCCCCATGGCGACGGTTGCCGTGCCGCCGGTCTTGCCGCTGGCGGCGGGCGTCGTCGTTGTCCCCCCACCGCCACAACCCGTCAGGGCCATGGCCGCGAGCGCCACAGTGGTCGCAGCAACCTTCGAGCGGCTGGAGATCGTCACGTCGTCACTCCCTCGTCCGGGGCGGCTGGGCGCCGCTGGCCCTCGAATCGCCACCATAGCGCCGGCGCCCGCCGCCGCCCACCAATCCCTTTCTCTCCCCGCTGATGGGGATGTCTAGCCGGGGCCAGTGCCCTAGCGGGAGTTTCCTGGCTAGCTCGATGAGTGGCTATTTGGTCTTCTTGTGAGGTCTTTTCAAAAAGGTCCCTGACCAGCGCGTTTGTCCAGGC
Source organism: Acidimicrobiales bacterium (assembly GCA_051000755.1). Taxonomy (GTDB): domain Bacteria; phylum Actinomycetota; class Acidimicrobiia; order Acidimicrobiales; family Palsa-688; genus JALZAH01. The sequence goes on from JBPCNZ010000078.1 coordinate 34,159, forward strand.
CGGGTGCTCGCGATTGTTAGCGCAGTGTGGTATTACCTAGATATGGCCTCTATTGTGGGTAAGAAGCAGGACGGGAAGACGTATTACTACCTGGTGGAGTCGGCCCGCGTCGGCGGCAAGCCCCGTATCGTGTCGCAGCGTTACCTGGGCTCGGCCGAGGAGATCGCCGCCCGGCTTTCGGAGCGGGGACCGGGAGAGCCGGACCGTACCCGGCATTTGGCGTTCGGGGATGTGGCCGCGGTGTGGTCGATATTGGAGCGTCTCAAGGTGGCCGAGATCGTCGACGAGGTGGTCGGTTCCCGGCGTCAGGACGCGGTGGCGTCGGTGGGGACCTACATCGCTCTGGCCAGCTTGAATCGGGTGGTCGACCCGTGCTCGAAACGAAAGTTCGCGGATTGGTGGAAGACCACCGCCAGCGACCGCTGGGTGCGTCTTCCCGCCGCCGCGTTGGACCACCGAAGGTTCTGGGACGCTATGGACACCATCAGCGAAGCCCAGCTGCAACAGATCGAGCGGCGGATCGTGGCGGCCATGGTCGCCGAGTTCGGGCTGAACCTGTCGGCGCTGGTGTTGGACATGACGAACTTCGCCACCTACATCGACTCGGCGAATGACCGGGCGCCGATCGCCCAGCGGGGCCACGCCAAACAGAAACGCACCGATCTGCGTATCGTCGGCCTGGGGCTGATCGTGTCGGTCGACGGCGGGATCCCGCTGCTCTCCCACTCCTACGCGGGGAACAAACCCGACGTGACCCAGTTCGGCGGCATGGTCACCGAGCTCGTCGCCCGCTTCGCCACCCTGGCCGCCGATCCCGGCGATCTCACCTTGGTTTACGACGCCGGCCAGAACTCTGCCGACAACGCCGAACTGATCGACGACACGGCGCTGCATTTCGTCGGGTCGCTGCCGCCGTCGGATCATCCCGACCTGCTCGCCGTGCCCAAGAGCCGCTACGCCGCCGTCGACGCGAAGCGTTTCCCCGGGCTGCGGGCGTTCGAGACCACCAAGGAAGTCTTCGGTGTCGAGCGTCGCCTGGTGGTCACCCACTCCCAGAACCTGCACGACAAGCAATCCCAGGGTTTCGACCAGACGCTGGTCAAGGCCCGCCGCCAGTTGAGCGAGTTGTCCGCACGCCTGGCGCGGGGCAACACCCGCAAGCCCCGAGAAAAGGTCGACGCTGAGATCGCCGCCATCTGCAAACCCCGCTGGCTGTCCCGGGTCATCTCCACCACCCTCGCCGGCGACACACCCGCCGAGCTGCACCTCAGTTTCGCCGTCAACCCCGAAGCCCGCTCCGACCTGGAACGCGAGCTGTTCGGCAAACGGATCCTCTTCACCGACAAAACCCGAGACGTCGCCCCGGTGACGGTGATCGTGGCCGACTACCGCTCCCAAGAAGCCGTCGAGGCCGACTTCCGTCAGATGAAAGACCCCAAAGTCGTGTCGTTCTCCCCGATGTTCCACTTCACCGAACAGAAAATCCGGGTCCACACGTTCTACTGCGTCCTCGCGCTCACCGTCGCCCGGCTCATGGTCCGCCACGCCGACGCCGCCGGTTTGCACCTCAGTGTGCGCGAGCTGCTCGACGCCCTGGCCGGCATCGAAGAGACCGTGCTGCTCTACCAAGGCGAACGAGGACGGCCCCGAGCCCGGCGAATGACCACCGAGATGAACCCCACCCAGCAACGCCTCCACGACCTGTTCGAACTCGACGCCTACGCCCCGACACGATGACGACCACCACCGTCGCCCCACCGTCGGCCTGGGACACCCTCCAAGCCGCGCTACGCCAACGACGCCCCGTGCAGCTCTCCTACCACGGCCGCCCACGAACTGTCTGCCCCCACGCCCTCGGCTGGAAAAACAACAAGCCCATGCTCCTCGCCTACCAGACCGACGGCCATACCAGCACCCAAGACCTGCCTGCCGACCCCCGCAAACAATGGCGGAACCTCTTCGTCGACGAAATCCGCGACGCCGTCTTCGCCGACCCGCCGCCGCCTGGGAGACCGCCGATAACTACAACGCCTCCCACCCCTTCAACGCCATCGACCACCTCGCCATCGCCGTCACCCAGCCACCCCACACAACCGTCTAGGTAATACG
>JBPCNZ010000079.1:0-55686 GCA_051000755.1 Acidimicrobiales bacterium
CTGTCGGTGCTGCTTGAGTCCGGCCTCATCACCAAGCGCCGGAAGGGCCAGTTCAGCTGCTACGCCGCCGACCGCGAACGGGTCCGGGAGCTCCACCAGCGCATCGGGAGGCTGGTGGGCGCCTCCGGGGCGGTGTCGGAGCGGCGGCCGGTGGCCGACGACCCGTGCTGAGCGCACCCGCCCCGCCGGGTCGGCGATGAGCGACGTCGAGGGCCGGCTGCGCCGGGTTATCGCCGCTCACCTCGACGTCGAGCCCGACCGGCTGCTGCCGGACTCCCACCTGGGCGACAACCTGGGAATCGACTCCCTCGACGCAGTGGAGCTCACCATGGTCCTGGAGGACGAGTTCGACATCGACCTGCCCGACGAGGTGGTGGCCGACGTCCGCACCTACGGCCAGGTGGTGGCGATGGTCGGCCACCGGGTCGAGCTGCGGGCGGCCCGCCTCTAGGAGTGGCCTCCTCTACGGAGAGGTCTGCGGGACGACATGGCCGGTGGGGTAGATGAGGTAGGCCGTCCCCCCCGACTTCTTCACCCACAGGTGCTCCAGCTCCGACCGCAGGTAGGTGCGCTGCACCTGTGCGTCGGAGGCGGCGGCGGGGTCGTTGACGATGGGGTTGCCGGCGGCGTCGAAGCCGACCAGAACGGCAAGGTGACCGTCGCTGGTCGGGATGGGGGCGCCGGTCAGGTCCCCCTCGTGCCAGTAGTAGCTGATCACCACGGGGACGCCCGCCGCCACCCACGGCTCGGCGTCGGCCATGCTCTCGAAGCGGACCACCTCGGCCTCCAGGCTTTGGGTGGCGGCGTAGGCGGTGTTGAACGGCCAGTTGCCGTGGCCGTCGTAGACCCGGTCGTAGACCCCCTCGACCGCGGCCCGTACCGCGGGCTCGCAGGGGCTGGTGTCGCCGGCCCAGTACTTCAGCACCATGGCGGTCGACGTCGGGCTGCACCAGACGGTGCCCCCGTCGGGGTAGACCATCTGGGAGCACTCCGGCACCGGCAGGACCGTGTCCCACAGGGCGGGGTTGCCGGGCGCGAACTCGCCGATCTTGTTGTAGCCGCTGGAGAGGGCCAGGGAGGCGCCGCGGACCGTCGGGACCGCCATTGCCGGGTCCTCGCTGAACAGGCGGAAGGTGAGCTCGTAGGCCTCGCCCCGCAACTTGTCGTCGAGGATCAAGGTGTCGACGGCCACGAACCCGTCGGCGTTGCCCTGGCGGCGGACCGAATGGCGGGCCACGGTGGAGGAGCCGGACGCCCAGATGCCGAGGTTGTAGTGCTTGGTGAAGCGTCCGCCGTCGACCTGGGCCCGGATCAGGACCTCGACCCAGGTGCCGTCCGGGGTGTCGGCGCTCCATGAGGCGATCGCCTCGGAGAATCCGTTCGGCGTGGCCGTGACCGGGCTGGTCGCCGAGCCGACGTGAAAGGCCCCGCCGTTGTAGTAGGTGCCGCCCAGGTAGCCACCGGGGCCGAAGGGGTCGGTGCCGGGCGTCGCCGTCCCGCGGTCGAGGGTGATCTCACCACCGACGGTGAGGGCGGTGCCGGCCAGCGACCAGGACGAGAAGTCGCCCCCCGCCGCCCTCCACCGGGTCAGGCTCGTCTGGTACTCCTTCTGGCCGGCGGTGACCGGCCGCGGCCCGGGCACGGCCTGGGCGGGGGCGACGAGAAGCAGGAGCCCGAGCGCGACCGCGCTCAGGACCCGGGGTGACGACGTCTTCACTGGTGCGTTCCTCCTGGTCGGGGTTCCGTCGTCGCCCATCCGACCAGACCGGGCCGGCCGCCGACACTGTGCTGGCAGGCGTCCTGGAAGGGGGTGCCAGCACCACCACCGGCGCCCGATGGCCTACAATGGGGGAAGCCGTGGGGTGTCCGCCGCGGCCGAACCCCTCCTGGGGGACCCAGACGGAAGGTTTTCTCCATGCCCGCGCGCTCCGACCTGCGCAACCTCGCAATCGTCGCCCACGTCGACCACGGCAAGACCACGCTCGTCGACGCCATGCTGTGGCAGTCCGGCGTGTTCCGCGAGAACCAGGACGTCAACGACCGGGTCATGGACTCGATGGACCTGGAGCGGGAGAAGGGCATCACCATCCTGGCCAAGAACACGGCCGTCCGCCACGGTGACCTCACCGTCAACATCATCGACACCCCCTGCCACGCCGACTTCGGTGGGGAGGTCGAGCGGGGCCTGACCATGGTCGACGGGGTCCTGCTCCTCGTCGACGCCAGCGAGGGTCCCCTCCCCCAGACCCGCTTCGTGCTCCGCAAGACCCTCGAGGCCCGCCTCCCGGTCATCCTGGTCGTCAACAAGATCGACCGGCCCGACGCCCGCGCCGCCGAGGTGGTCGACGCCGTCTACGAGCTGTTCATCGACCTGGGGGCCGACGAGTCCCAGATCGAGTTCCCGATCGTCTACTGCAACGCCCGGGCCGGCAAGGCCGCCATGGCCCCCGAGGACGTGGACTCCAGTCCCGATCTCAAGGTGCTGTTCGACCTGCTGGTGGACCACATCCCGGCACCGACCTACGAGGAGGGCCATCCCTTCCAAGCGCTGGTCACCAACCTTGACGCCTCCCCCTACGTGGGCCGCCTGGCCCTGTGCCGGGTGCGCAACGGCCGGGTCAAGAAGGGCGACTCGGTCGCGTGGTGCCGCCACGACGGCACCGTCGGTCGGGTGCGCCTGAGCGAGCTGTATGTCACCGAGGCACTGGACCGGGTGGACGCACCGCCCGAGGGCGTAGGGCCGGGCGAGATCATCGCCGTGGCCGGTATTCCCGAAATCATGATCGGCGACACGCTGGCCGACGTCGACGAGCCGGTAGCCCTCCCAGTCATCGCCATCGACGAACCGAGCATCTCCATGACCCTCGGCGTCAACACGTCGCCGGTGGCGGGGGCGACCATCGACGGCGCCGCCCCCGGCACCAAGTTGACGGCCCGGCTGATCAAGACCCGGCTCGACGCGGAGCTGGTGGGCAACGTGTCCATCCGCATCCTCACCACCGAGCGGCCCGACACCTGGGAGGTGCAGGGCCGCGGCGAGCTGGCGCTCGCCATCCTCGTCGAGCTGATGCGGCGGGAGGGTTTCGAGCTCACGGTCGGCAAGCCCCAGGTCCTGACCCGCGAGATCGGCGGCAAGCTCTCCGAGCCCATGGAGCGGGTATCGGTCGACGTCCCCGACGACTACATGGGCGTCGTCACCCAGATGCTGTCCCTGCGCAAGGGTCGCATGGAGACGATGACCAACCATGGTTCGTCGGGCTGGTGCCGGATGGAGTGGTTGGTCCCGTCCCGGGGCCTCATCGGATTTCGCACCGAGTTCCTCACCGAGACGCGCGGCACCGGTCAGCTCCACCACGTCTTCGAAGGCTATGAACCGTGGCACGGCGACCTGCGCACCCGCCCCAACGGATCCATGGTTGCCGACCGTCGCGGCCCGACGACGGGCTACGCGCTGACCAACCTGCAGGACCGGGGCGCCATGTTCATCGGCCCTGGCATCGAGGTCTACGAGGGCATGATCGTGGGTGAGAACGCCCGCAGCGACGACATGGACGTCAACCCCACCAAAGAGAAGAAGCTCACCAACATGCGGACATCGTCGTCGGATCACACCATCCCGCTGGTCCCGGCCCGCCAGCTGTCCCTCGAGCAGGCCCTGGAGTTCATCCGGGAGGACGAGTGCGTGGAGGTCACCCCATCGACGGTCCGGCTCCGCAAGGTCGTCCTCGATGCGTCGACCCGGGCCCGGGTTCGCGGCCACGGGCGCAAGCTGGCGGACTGACGCCTCAGCGTATGCGTATGCCGACGCCGTCGGCGGGCGGCCGCAGCCAGGCTGCCAAGAACGGGTCGACGATGTGTCACGTTCCCCGTCGGTGACCACGAGCTCCTCAGCCTCCAGGACGTCGGTCCAGCGGCCTCGACGATGCGGCCCGCCGTGTTCGGGTCGAGCGACTTACCACCGGCCGCGACGCGATCTCACACTATCCACCACTACGCCGACCTGCGATGGCCGTGTTCGCGCATCGCCCCGACCCAGGTCGGGACCGAGTCAGTTGAGCTCGGGGGATCTGGAATAGGACGAGACGAGGGCCAGCGACCCCGGTTGTCGGCGCAACACGTCGCGCCACAGCGACCGGGGCCGGTCCGTCGACACGTCGCGGGGCTGGGCCCCCACGATCCACCAGCCACCGGCCGCCGCCTCCCCGGCCAGCTGGCCGGGACCCCATCCGGCGTAGCCGGCAAAGATCCGCAGGGCGCCGAGCAAGCGCCAGGCGTCGTCGTGGGGGTGGGCCAGGTCGACGAGGCCGACATCCCCGAACACCTCGGTCATCAGCCCCTCGGGGAGCGGTCCCGTCACCCCCGGGGCCCGCACGGCCAGACCGAGCACCACGTCAGGGTTGACCGGACCGCCATCGAAGATCACCCCGTCGCCCACCAGGGCCGGGTCCCAGGCGGAGAACCGCTCGGCGGCGGTGAGCGGCCCCGGCCGGTTGAGGACCACGCCGAGCGAGCCGTCCTCGCCGTGGGCGAGGATGAGCACCACCGTCTGATCGAAGTTGGGATCGGGAAGCTCGGGGTTGGCGATCAGCAGGGCGCCGGCGGACAGCGGGACCATGGACTCATCATGGCTTACCGGCTCGGTGACCGACCGGCTCCGTGCCCGACCGGCTCCGTGCCCGACGGGCTCGGTGACCGACCGGCTCCGTGCCCGACCGGCAGCTGTGACCGACTGACTACCGTGACCGTCATGCGCGCCGTCACCGTCCTACCTCTCCACAAGGCCTCGGTCGCCCTGACCGACCTGCCCGAGCCCGACCCCGCCGACGGCCCGGTGCTGGTCCGCACCCGGGCCGTCGGTGTCTGCGGCACCGACCTGGAGATCATCAACGGCGAGTACGGTTGGGCTCCGCCGGGTGAGCAGCGCCTGGTTATCGGCCACGAGTCCCTCGGCGAGGTCCTCGAAGCCCCCGAAGATTCCGGCCTGGCGGCCGGCGACCTGGTCGTGGCCATCGTTCGCCGGCCCGACCCGGTGCCCTGCCCCAACTGCGCCGTCGGCGAGTGGGACATGTGCCGCAACGGTCGCTACACCGAGTGGGGTATCAAGGAGCACCATGGCTACGCCCGGGAGCGCTACCGGATCACGGCCGACTTCGTGGTCAAGGTCGATCCGTCCCTCGGCGACCTGGGCGTCCTTTTGGAGCCGACGACCGTCGTGGCCAAGGCCTGGGATCACATCGAGCGGATCGGGAAGAGGGCGACCTGGACACCGAAGAAGGTGCTCGTCACCGGTGCGGGACCCATCGGCCTGCTGGCCGCCCTCCTCGGCGTGCAGCGGGGGCTGGAGGTCCATGTCCTCGACCAGGTCACCGAGGGGCTCAAGCCTGACCTGGTCGCCGCCCTCGGCGCCACCTACCACCACGGCTCCGTCGCCGACGCCGCCGTCGAGGCCGACATCGTCCTCGAGTGCACCGGCGTGGGCCAGCTCATCTTCGACGTCATGGACACGTCCGCCACCGACGGCATCGTGTGCCTCACCGGTGTCTCCTCGGGCGGGCGCAGCCTTCCCGTCGACGCCGGCCTGCTCAACCGGCGCCTGGTCCTCGGCAACGACGTGGTCTTCGGGTCGGTCAACGCCAACCGTCGCCACTACGAAGCGGGGGCCAAGGCCCTGGCCGAAGCCGACCGGGACTGGCTGGGCCGCCTCGTCACCCGCAGGGTGCCCCTGTCCTCGTGGCAGGAGGCCTACCAGCGCCAGCCCGGCGACGTGAAGGTCGTCCTCGACGTCACCGACGGCGCCACCTGAGCCGGCCGGGCCACCTGAGCCGGCCCGGGCCGGCGGCACGGGCCGGTCGCCGGATCCTCAGTCGAGGTGGAACTCTATGGGGGTCCCCTCCGGCAGGTCCCTGATGGCCACGGCCAGAGGGCCGAGCGAGCGCAGGGCATGCACCCCGTCGATGACGACGACGTTGTCCACCGAGTGCTCGCCGCCGAGGATCAGAGGTTGGGGGTGGATCAGCCGGTCGGTCAGCTCCAGGGGGCCGAACTGGTCCTGCCAGTCGCGCGCGGTGTCACTGTGACCGTTGTGCTCAGGATCGGCGAACAACCACGTCACCCATTCCTCGAGGGAGTCCCCCACATGGTGCCGCTCCCCCGTCTCGGGATCCATCATCACCACCTGGACGGCGTTGACGATGGCGAACTGGGCACCGAAGAGGTCCTGGCCGAAGCAGAACAGATCGTCGGCCATCCCCCCGTAGGCCTCTTTCCACGTGGTCGGCTCGTTCCAGTGCTCGAGGTCGTAGCCCAGTCCATCCGTTCCGGCCCGGAAGACCTGGATCCCGGCGTTGAACACGAAGAAGCCGTTCAGCTCCCGCAGGGCCGTCGCCAACTCGACCAGAGGGCCGTGGGGTACACCGAAATCGAGCTCGACCCCAGGGCCCATCGGGCCGCGGGCCCGATCGAGGAGTTGGCGCATGGCCGTAGGCATCGAGTCAGTCTGACTGGCGGTGCCGCAGTGTCGCTACTCGCCTCCGGCTCGGTGTCGCTACTCGCCTCCGGCTCGGTGTCCCTACTCGCCGGCGACCCAGGCCAGGGCGAAGCCGTCGTGACCCTTGGACCCGACGGTCTGCACGGCGGTGGCCTCCACCCCCGCGGTGGCGGCCATGACCTCGAACAGGCGCCGCACTCCCTCGACCGCCGCCTCGGTGCGGGCCGGGTCGGCGATGGCCCCGCCCCGCACCACGTTGTCGACGATGATGAGCCCGCCCGGCGTGGCCAGGCGCACCGCCCAGGCGAAGTAGTCGGCGTTGTGTTCCTTGTCGGCGTCGATGAACGTGAGGTCGAACGTCCCCCCTGCCGCCTCCACACCGGGAAGGGTGTCGAGGGCGGCCCCGACGATCACCTCCACCCGGTCGGCCACCCCCGCCCGGCGCAGGTTCTCCCCGGCGACCTCGGCGTGGTGGGGATCGAACTCGAGGGTCACGACCTGGCCACCGGCGGGCAGGGCCCGGGCCATCCAGATGGTGCTGTAGCCGCCGAGGGTGCCGATCTCGAGCACCCGGCGGGCCTTGGTGGCCCGGATCAGCAGCGCCAGCAGCTTGCCCTGGTTGGCGGCCACGCTGATCGCCGGCAGACCGGCTTGGGAACTGGCCACCAGGGCCGCGTCGAGGTGCTCGTCGCCGCCCCCCAGGGCCCCGTTGATCACCCGGTCGACATCGGTCCAGAGCTCTTCGGCCATGGACAACGGTCTACCCCTTGTCGAGGGCGGCCCGCATGGCGGCGACGGCGTCGCCGACCTGGGCCGCCGAGCCACCGTCCAGGACGATGCGCATCAGGGCCGACGCCACGATGACACCGTCGGCGTCGGCGGCGGCGGCGACGGCCTGGTCGGGGTTGGAGATCCCGAAGCCCATGATCACCGGTATGTCGGTGACCGCCTTGAGCCGCCGGGCCAGGCTCCGCCCGGTGGCCGCCACCGTCGAACGCTCGCCGGTCACGCCCATCAGGTTGACGCCGTAGACGAAGCCCCGGGACCGGGCGCACAGCTCCGCCAGGCGGTCGTCGGGGGTGACCGGCGCCGCCAGGAGGACGGTCTCGACGTCGTCGGCGGCGGCGGCGCGTTCCCAGTCGGCGGACTCCTCGAGGGGCAGGTCAGGCACCACGACCCCCCGCACCCCGGCGTCAACGAGCATGCGGGCGAATCGCCGGTGGCCGCCCCGCAGCACCAGGTTGTAGTAGGTCATGGCCACCAGGGGCACGGGGACCTCGAGCTGGCGCACGGCGTCGAAGATCGCCGGCGGGTTGGCCCCCGCCTGCAGCGCCGCGAGCGATGCAGCCTGGATCGTGGGCCCGTCCATGACCGGGTCGGAGAACGGGATCCCCACCTCGATGGCGTCGGCGCCGGCGTCGGCCATGACCGCCACCAGCGACGTCCATTCCCCGCCTCCTATGCCCCCGGTGACGTAGGGGACGAGCAGCTTCCGGCCCGCGGCGCGCCCGGCCCTCAGCGTGCTCTCGAGCGCCACACCCCGCCGGACCTCGGTCCCCTCGCTCATCGCAGCAGGTTCATCACGACTTCGGCATCCTTGTCTCCCCGCCCGGACAGGTTCAGCATCACCGTCGACCCGGCCGGCACCTCCCCGGTGGCGACCGCCCCCACCAGCCAGGCCAGAGCGTGGGCCGTCTCGAGGGCAGGAATGATCCCCTCGGTCCTGGCCAGGAGACTCACGGCGTCGAGGACCTCGGCGTCGTTGGCCACCACATAGGTGGCCCGCCCGCTGTCGGACAGAAAGGCGTGCTCCGGGCCGATCCCGGGATAATCCAGGCCGGCGGAAATGGACTGGGCCTCGAGGATCTGGCCCCACTCGTCCTGGAGGAGGTAGGAGCGCATGCCGTGAAGGACCCCGGGAACGCCCCGCCCTATGGCCGAGCCCCCGGCCGCTTCGACTCCCACCAGGCGGGCCCCGGTGTCGACGAAACCGGCGAACGTTCCCGCCGCGTTGGACCCTCCCCCGACACAGGCCACGACCACATCAGGGTCCTTGCCGTCCAGCACGGCCCGGCACTGCTCCCGAGCCTCGTCGCCCAGGATTCGCTGGAACTCGCGCACCATCCACGGATACGGGTGGGGACCCATGACCGAACCCAGGCAGTAGTGGGTGGTCTCGGCGCTCGCCACCCAGTCCCGCAGGGCCTCGTTGACCGCGTCCTTGAGGGTGCGGCTCCCGGAGGTGACCGGGCGCACCTCGGCCCCGAGGAGCTCCATGCGGAACACGTTGAGGGCCTGGCGCTCGGTGTCGACCTCGCCCATGTAGACGACGCAGTCGAGCCCGAAGTACGCCGCCGCCGTGGCCGTGGCCACCCCATGCTGGCCCGCACCCGTCTCGGCCAAGATGCGCGACTTGCCCATCACCGTGGTCAACAGGCCCTGGCCGATGACGTTGTTGATCTTGTGCGAGCCGGTGTGGGTCAGATCTTCCCGCTTGAGCAACAGCCGCACGCCGAGGCGCTCGGCCAGGTTGTGGCACTCGGTGAGCGGGGTGGGCCGCCCGCCGTAGTCCCGGAGCAGGTCGTGGTAGCGGCCCACGAACGCCGGGTCGGCCCAGTTCTTGCGGAAGGCGGCCTCCAGCTCACCGCAGGCCGGCACCAGCGACTCGGGAATGTAGCGGCCCCCGAAGGCGCCGAAGCGCCCCGTGCCGTCCGGTTCGCCCATCCCCCCGCCACGGGTTCCGGCGCCTGCGGTCACAGCTCGTCCCAGTCGAAGGGGCCGGTGTGGTCGGGCGTGTAGCTCTCCACGTCGGCGGCCTTGGCCGCGGCCACGAACTCGCGCACCTTGACCGGGTCCTTCACGCCCGGGGACTTCTCGACCCCCGAGACGACGTCCACGCCCCACGGGTGGGTGCGGGCAATGGCCGCGGCCACATTGCCGGCGTGCAGGCCGCCGGCCACGATCAGGGGCAGACCTGGGGGCACCTCGGCCGCGAACGACCAGTCGAAGACCTGACCCGAGCCGGGGTGGGGGGCGTCGAGGAGGATGGCGTCGGCGCCGTAGTCCGCCGCTCGGCGAACGCCGGCATCGCCTGCGGGGAAGGCCTTGATGACCCGGCCCAGGCGTTCCTTGACCCAGCGGGTCGCCTGGGGTCCCTCCCGACCGTGGAGTTGAGCCCCGCCCAGCCCGGCGGCCTGGATGATCTCGACGACCCGCTGGGGGGCCTCGTCGCGAAAGACCCCGATGGTGACGATCTCGGGGGGTAGGCGCTTGGCGATGTCGGACGCGATCTGGGGGGCGATCTGGCGGGGTGACGGCGCGAAGATGAACCCCACGGCGTCGGCGCCCATGGCGACCGCCAGCAGGGCGTCGTCCTCGGAGGTGGTCCCGCAGATCTTGACGAAGACGGACATGGCCGCTACGCCCTATGCCCAGACACCGCAGCCCGGGCCCCGGCCCGCAGGGATCGGACGGCAGCGGCCGGATCGGGAGCGGTGACGAGCGATTCGCCCACGAGGACGGCGTGGTAGCCGGCATGGCCCAGGCGGGCTACGTCATCGCCGTGGCGGATCCCCGACTCCGCCACCCGGACCACCGTGTCGGGGAGGGTCCCGGCCACCCGCTCGGCCCGGGCCGGGTCGACGTCGAAGGTGACTAGGTCCCGTTGGTTGACACCGATCAACGTGGCTCCGAGGGCGAGTGCCGTCTCCGCCTCGGTCTCCTCATGGACCTCGACCAGTGCGTCGAGGCCGAGGGTCGAGGCAACGGCCAGCAGGTCGGCCAGCTCCTCGGGGGAAAGGGCGGCGGCGATCAGCAGGACGGCATCGGCGCCCATGAGCCGGGCGTCGCACACGTCGGCGGGGCCCACCGTGAAATCCTTGCGCAACACCGGGAGACCGACCGCGGCCCGGGCCTCGGTCAGATCGGCCGCCGACCCCGCGAAGAACTCGACGTCGGTCAGCACCGAGAGGCAGGCGGCCCCGCCGTCGCGGTAGGAACGGGCCAGGACCGGCGGGTCGAGGTCGGGGGCCAGCACCCCCTTGGACGGGCTGCGTCGTTTGATCTCGGCGATGACCGACACCCCTGCGCCCTCCCGCAGGGCCCGGGCGAATCCCCGGACCGGCGTCGTGACCGCCTGGGCGGCGGCGATCAGCTCGTCGAGGGGACGGCGATCGGCGGCCGCGCCCGCCCGGTGGGCGAGAAGGATCCGGTCCAGATAGGTGGGCATGGCTCCCCGATGCTAGCGGTCGAGACCCTGCTGGCCCGGCCCCCCACTGGGCCCCGAAGCTCGACTGATACCATGCCGCCATTCCTCTCCGAGCGAGCATGGGCAGGTTGCTGCGAGGGGCCCGGCCCCATGTCGGGGCACTGGCTCGTGTGGGGCAACGAGGCTTCGAGGCGGTCGCCGCACCCCCGCCCCCGGTGCTGCGGAACCCGCCGGTGCCGTCCGACGTGGCCGATGCCGGCGCCGTGCGCAGGTATCTCGAGGACTCCGAGGGCATCTTCGGCGATCCCGCAGAGGGACGCGGCTACCTCGACGACGCCTTCGACCGTTTCCGGCTCACGCTGGGCATGGTCCCCAACCTGAGCCCGGGGTCACGGGTCCTCGAGCTCGGCTCCAACCCGTACTTCTTGACCCGCCTCCTGCGGCGGCGCCACCTCGACGTCACCTCGGCCAACTGGTTCGGTGCCGATTTCAGTCACCGGCCTCGTGTCACCCAGGTGATCACGATCCCTTCCACCGGGGCCCAAGAGACCTTCGACTTCGACCACTTCAACATCGAGACCGACCCGTTTCCGTACCCGGATGGCACCTTCGACGTGGTGCTGTTCTGCGAGATCCTCGAGCACCTGCCATGCGATCCGGTCCACGTGCTGGCCGAGATCCACCGGGTCCTGGCCCAGCCGCACGGGCGCATCGTGGTGACGACCCCGAATGCCACCCGGGCCGAGAACCTGGTCAAGATGATCAACGGGGACAACGTCTACGAGGTGCTGTCCGGCAACGGCGTCTACGGGCGCCACAACCGCGAGTACACCGTTGCCGAGCTGTCCTCACTCCTCGATGCCTGCGGGTTCGTGAACATCGACGTGCGCTGCGGCGACGTCCACGCCGCACCGCCACGGTGGGCTCGCTCGGTCGGCGTTGCCTCCCTCGCCGACCGGGGCGACACCCTGTTCGCCTCGGCCCAGGCCCGAGGCGAGCCGCGATGGCCGTATCCCGACTGGTTGTTCAGCAGCCGGCTCGCCCTTCGCCGCGTCGTTCGCCCCGACATGCTCGTTGGGGTCAACGATGACCTGCAGCTGTCGGGCGCCCACCAGGTCGAAGGCACGGCCGCCGACCGGTGGCGCTGGACCGGCGACCAACCCATGGAGTGCCTGCTGGCCGCCGGGACCGAAGGAGCCCGGAGCATCCGGGTCGAGGGCGTCGGCCCTCCGGTCGGCCCGGGGCGGGACCTGCGGCTCTCGATCGAGCTGGCCGGCACCGTGGTGGAGACGATGATCGCCGCCGACGGCCGTCCTTTCGCCGTCGAGCTGCCGGTCACCGCCGAAGCCGGCGACCATGCGGCCCGGCTGCGGACGGACAGGACATGGCGGCCGCTGGGCGGCGATCCGCGGTCGCTGGGGTTTCAGATCAAGCGGGTGGCCTTCGGGGCGGGGCCGGGGGCCTGAACCGTCCGCCTCCCGACCGCGGCCGGCCTTCACACTTTGCTCACCCCACCCTGGCATGCTCGGGAGCCGTGACGGACGCCTCGGGAACGATCGTGGTCGTCGAGGACGATCCCAACATCGGCGACCTCGTCGACCTGTACCTGCGGCGGGAGGGGTTCCGGGTCATCCTGGCTGCCGACGGGCCCGCCGGCCTGACCGCCATCGCCCGGGAACAGCCCCGCCTGATCGTGCTCGACGTCGGCCTGCCCGGCAGGCTGGACGGGCTGGAGGTGTGCCGCCAGGTTCGCGCCTCGGGCACGACTCCGATCGTCATGTTGACGGCGCGCGATGGCGAGGTCGACCGCATCCTCGGCCTGGAGCTCGGGGCCGACGACTACGTGACCAAGCCGTTCTCGCCTCGGGAGCTGGTGGCCCGGGTCCGGGCCATCCTCCGCCGGTCCGAGGCGGCCAACTCCCGCCAGAAGCCCGAGGTCCTCCACGTCGGACCCGTCGATGTCGACCTCGGCCGCCGGGAGGTTCGGGTCGGCGACAAGGTGGTCAACCTGGCGGCCCAGGAGTTCGAGCTGCTGGCGTTCCTGGCCGAGAATGCCGGCCTGGCCCTCACCCGCCGCCAGCTGCTCGACGGGGCCTGGGGCTCGGGGTGGTACGGCGACGACCGGACCGTCGATGTCTATGTCCGCCAGCTGCGCAAGAAGCTGGGCGACGCCCTCCCGTTGACCACGGTGTGGGGCGTCGGCTACCGGTTGAACTGAGTCCAGGTGCGCCGCCGCCTCACGCTCGCCATGGTGCTCATGGTGACCGCCGCCCTGGTGCTGGTCGGAACCACGGCCCTGGTGGCCACCATCAGCCACTCGCACACCGAGACCCGCCAGGAACTGGTCCGCCAGGCCCAGGGCCTGGCCCAGGGCGTCAGCAAGGAGGCCAACGCCGCCAACCGGCGGGACCCGGCGGCATCGCTGCGCACCATCCTGCGCTCGCTCCGCGGCCCGCTGCGCCTCCAGGGCGAGGCGGTGGTCGCCCTTCTCCCCACCGGCCGTCTGTTCGATCCGGCCAACCCGGGCGTCCCGGCCACCCTCCCCCCGGGCCTCAGGGCGGCCGCCATCGATCCACAGGCCCTGCTCGCCGGCGACACGGTCTCAGGTCAGTACCGCCGGGGCGTGTTCGCCGCCGTCCCGTATCAAGCGTCGATTCTCATCGACAATCAGACTCAGATCGTCGAGCTGGTGGTGGTGCTCACCCGCAGCCCCCCGACCGGTCTGGCGGCCAGCGGGCCATGGTTCCTCGTCGCCGCCCTGGTCATCATCGCCGTGTCGCTGGTCGTGGGAAACCGCCTCGGGCACCGCTTCGTTCGGCCTCTGGAGGCGGCCCAGGCGGTGACCGGCCGCATCGCCGCCGGGGACCTGGAGGCCCGGGTGCCCGAACCGCCAGCAGCCGACCCCGAGCTGGCCTCGTTGGCGGCCTCCATCAACTCCATGGCCGAGAGCCTGGCCCGGGCCCGGGGCTCGGAGCGCGACTTCCTGCTGTCGGTGTCGCACGAGCTGCGCACGCCCCTGACGTCGATCCGCGGCTTCGCCGAGGCCATCGAGGACGATGCCATCGCTGACGTCCACCGGGGGGCGGCCGTCATCGCCTCGGAGTCCCGCCGCCTGGAACGGCTGGTCGGCGACCTCTTGGACCTGGCCAAGTTGTCGGCTCGGGAGTTCTCCCTCGACTTGGCCGACATCGATCTGGCCGACGCTGTCGAGACCACGGCCGCCGGGTTCGGACCGGAGGCCGAACGTCTCGGCATCTCCCTCCACGTCGATGTCAAGCCGGTCGACGGGGCCGCTCGGTCGGCCCTCGAGGTCCGGGCCGACCCTGACCGCCTGGCCCAGGTCGTGGCCAACCTGACGGAGAACGCCCTGTCGTTCGCCCACCGCCAGGTCCACGTGGGGGTCGCCCCCGGACCCGGGGGGGCCATGGTCTGGGTGGACGACGACGGTCCCGGCATCACCACCGCCGACCTGCCCCGAGTGTTCGAGCGGCTCTTCACCGGTCGCCCGGACGGGGCCCGCAAGGTGGGCTCGGGCCTGGGGCTGGCCATCGTGGCCGAGCTGGTGGCCGCCATGGACGGCACGGTGCGCGCCGAGTCCCCGCTCGGCGAGCACGGGGGCAGCCGGCTGGTGGTGACCCTGCCCTCCGGGAGCGGGGTGGCGGGTGTGGCACCGGCCGCAAGCGGCTGACCGGCGGGTCTCAGACCAGGCGCCGCCGGACGACGGCCCAGGCCACCCGGCCCAGGCCCGCCAGCACGGCGACGCAGACGACGAACACGGCGATCCCGCCCAGGGACGACACGATGGACTCGATGCCGGTGGCAAAGGCATGGCGGGCGTGGTCCCACGCCCCGGCGAGGCCCCCGGGGGCGGGGTGAGCGCCGGGTGGGCGCACCGCGGGGACAGCGACATGGGCGTCGAGGGTGGCGAACGACGTCTGATCGTCCAGCACCTGCTGCTGACCCTGGAGCTGTTCGATCTGACTCTGCAGCGGGGTGATCTGGGCCTCGACGGCGAGGATGTCGCCGATGCTCTGAGCCTTGGCCAGGATCTGGAGGAACTGGGCCCGAGTGGCCTCCAGGGCGTTCAGCCGGGCGGTGAGGTCGACATAGGTGGCGGTCACGTCGACGGCCGACGTGTTGACCGAGGTGGCCGCGCCCAGGCTGCGCACCGCACTCAGGAGGCCGCCGAAGCTCCCCGCCGGCACCTTCAGGGTCAGGTCGGCGGAGGGACCGGGAGCGCCCTCGACCGTCTGGGACTTCGCCACCTGACCGCCGGCGCCGCTGGCCCGGTCGCCGAGAGCGGCGACGGTGGCGTCGAGATGACCGGCGGCCACGGTGAGGGTGAGCGATCCGGTCTGGACCACCCGGTCCGGGGTCGGGCCGGCGGGAGCGGGGGTCGGGGACTGGCCCGGGTTCGGTGTCGTCAGTCTTCCGACCCTGCCGGAGAGGTTGCCGGACCTGCGCAGGGGTTGCTGGGCGAAGGTGCTGCTCTTGGACGCCGTCGTGCTGGCTCCGCCCCCTCTGCCGACCACGGCGACGGCGACGATGACCAGGGCCACCAGGGCGGCCGCGGACCCAAGGACCCACCGGGACCCGGTCGGGATCCGGCGCCGCCCCGTCGGGCGGTCCGGGAAGTGAGGCGCCCCCGCTCCTGAGCTCTCCGGGCCCCCCGACGGGTCGCGGCCGCCGAGCAGGTTCCGCGCCGCCAGCACCCGCTCTGGGCCCTCGACTGGCACCTCCACCTCGTCGAGCGCCGCACGGACGTGGGCGGCGAGGGTGTCGTCGTCGATCATGGCCAGCTCCTGTCGCCCACCCGAGCCAGATCGACCAGCCGGCCGTCGGCGCTGAGGCGGGTCCGGGCCTCGTGCATCCTGGATTTGACCGTCCCCGGGCGGCGGTGGATGACCGTGGCGATCTCCCGTTCGCTGAGGGCGCTGTAGTAGCGCAGGACCACCACGACCCGCAGGTGCTCGGGGAGGTCCGCCAGGGCGTCGAGGACCAGATCGTGGGTGACCCGCTCGACGGCCCGGTCCTCCGGGTCGCTCTCGGACCGTCCCGTGCCCGCTCGCCCGGTCCCCACCATCGGTGTGGTCCCGCCGTCGCCCATCGAAACGACCGTCGCCCGGTACCGGCCGTCCCGTCGCAGCTTGGACAGGCAGGCGTTGACGACCACCCGGTACAGCCAGGGCTGGACGCCCTCTCCCGACGGCACGGCCGCCCGGAACCGCCACGCCCGTAGGAAGGCCTCCTGGACGGCGTCCTCGGCGTCGGTGCGGTTCCTGAGCAGGCCGTACGCGGTCCGGTAGGCCGTCGCATAACCGAGCCTCAACCAGTCGGCCAGCTCGTCGGGCTCCTGGTCGACCTCCCTCCCCCCGCGTCCCATGCCTCTCCAACTCCCCCCGTCGCCATCAGGTTCGCGCCCCGGAGGGCGATGACGTCGCGACCCGGCGGCCGCCTCCGATTAGGGCCGGCTGGGCGGCGAGGTGGGCACACTCGAGCTCGTCGACGACGACGTGGTGCTCGACGGGAGGGTCGTGGTGGTCGTGGGCGCGCTGTAGGGGGTGTCACAGGTGATCGTCGGCAGCGTGGTCGCCGCGCCCGCCGACGTTGTCCCGGTCACCGTCGAGCTCCCGGGAGAGTCACACGTGAGGGTGAAGCTGGCGTCCCCGTTGCTGTCGGTGACCGCCGGACTCATGCTGACCCCCAGCGTGGCGCCGACGCTGAGGCTGACCTGCACGCCGGAGGCGGGCTGGTAGCTGACGATGCCGCCGGCGTCGACAGACTGGTTGCTGACAGCAACCACCACGTCGATGGTGTTGCCCACCGTCGTGGACTGCGGGTTGGCGGCCGACGAGACGGCCTGGCCGGTGTAGGCCTGGAGCTGCAGGTTGACCGCCATGGTCTGGGTGCCGCCCAGGAAGAAGATCTGCGGAGTGGTCAGGGCCAGGGTCGGCGACTGCCACGCCCGCACCCGGTACCGGCCGCCGAGGATGGCCGGGATGGTCCAGCTGCCATCGGCTGCGGTTGAGACCTGTCGGGACGCCTCGGAAGAGCCGACGAAGCGGTCTGCCCTCACCGTGGCCCCCGCCACCGGCCCCTGCGGTCCGAGCACGGTTCCGCTCAAGGTGGCCCCCCCGGGGCCGATGGTCGCCGTGGTCGTCGTCGTCCGGCCGCTGACCTTGCCCAGATCGACACCGGTGAGATCGGGACGGGGCGTGGTCGTCGTGGTCGACGAGGGCGGGGTGGCCGGAGGGGTGGCAAAGGTGAGGGTCTCCACCCCGCACCCCCCCAGCACGGCGACGAGGATGGCGACGGTGGCGACCACCAGGCCGGGGCGCCGGCGCGGGCGGGGCGTCACGGGATCATGGGCAGGGTGCTCACGACGGCAGTGACACCGGTCGGGGAGGCAGGTTGCTCGCCGTCACTGGCCGCCACGACCTCGACGGTGGCGCCCAGGTCGATGGCTCGGCGGACATAGGCCAGGGCGATCGGACCCAGCCGCGGCGATCGAGTGGCACTGGTGATGGTGCCGACGTCCTTGCCGTCGGAGCGCAGACCCGCCCCGGCCAGAATGTCGCCAGAGCCAGAGCCAGAGCCCGGGCTCGCCCCGGACAGGCGCAGGCCGCAGAGGCGACGGGCCACCTTGGAGCCCCGGGAGTCGATCCGGGCCACCAGCTCCTGGCCGGTGTAGCACCCCTTCGTGAAGCTGACGGTCCGCTCGATGAGTCCCGTCTCCGCCGGGATGGTGCGCTCCGTCAGCTCGGCACCCATGCGGACGATCCCCGACTCGACGCGGGCGATCTCGAGGTCGGCAGGATCGAGGACCACCGCCTCGGGCGGGACGGCTGGGCCCGGGCCGAGGAGGTCGTAGCCGACCAGTCCGGGCCAGGAGGCATCGGCCACCGCCTCGATCCCGCCCCCGATCGCCGGCGGCTGGGCGTCGGGTCCCCGCAGGGCCACGACGGTCCACGCCGGCTGGCTCAGCTCGACCTTGGTCCGCAACGCGAACCGCTTCAGACGGACGGTGAGCGCTTCGCCCCATCCGGGGTCGGTGTCGAGGGCGAAGCGGTCGGCGTCCAGGCGGGTGATCCGGGCCAGGACCTCAACCTTGCCGCCGGGCTGCAGGACCCACGTCCAGGTGGATGCGCCGGCAGCCAGAGCCAGGACGTCGGCGCTGAGCTGACCCTGGAGGAACGTGGCGGCGTCATTCCCCTCGACCACCACCACGTCACGGTCGATCGTGGCCGCCGCAAACCCGTCGCGCATGGCCCGGTATCCCTCGCTCCCGGCCGTGACGGCGGCGTCGGGCCCGCCGGCCTCCGCGGTCGGCACCTGGGGTGAAGGCAGGACGGGGTCGGGCTGGGTGGGATCAGACATGGGGCACCTTCTCGAGGGATGCGGCGCGCCGGGCGGCGCGGAGCCGGCGCGCTCCAGGGACGGCGGCCAGCAGGGCGGCGGCCTTGTTACGGCATTCGAGGTCCTCCGCGGCGGGGTCGCTGTCGGCCACGATGCCGGCCCCGGCCTGGACACTGGCCCGGCCGTCGGGAGCGATGAGCATGGTGCGGATGGCGATGGCCGCATCGAGGGTGCCGGAGAAGTCGATGTAACCGACGACGCCGGCGTAGGGACCGCGCTTGGTCGGTTCGAGGTCGTCGATGATCTCCATGGCCCGCACCTTGGGGGCGCCGGAGACGGTGCCCGCCGGCATGGTGGCCCGGAGCACGTCGACGGCATCCAGGCCGGGGCGGAGCGAGCCCGACACCTGCGAGGTCAGGTGCATGACATGACTGTAACGCTCGAGCGTCATCAATTCCTCGACCGTCTCGCTGCCGTAGGTGACGACCCGCCCGACGTCGTTGCGGGCCAGATCGACGAGCATCACATGCTCGGCCCGCTCCTTGGGGTGCTCGGTCAGCTCGGCGGCCATCCGTCGGTCGGCGACGTCATCGGCACCCCGCCGGCGGGTACCGGCGATGGGCCTGGAGGTGACCCGGCCCCCTCTCAGGGTGACCAGCGGTTCGGGGGAGGAACCCACCACCGAGACCTCGGGGTGGCGGAGGAGGTACATGTAGGGGCTGGGATTGACCTGGCGGAGCGACCGGTACAGATCGAAGGGGCCGGCATCGAGGTCGATGTCGAAGCGCTGGGACAACACCACCTGGAAGACGTCGCCGGCGGCGATGTGCTCGCGGCCGACCTCGACGGCTGCGTGATAGAGCTCGGGCGGCGTCCGCCGGACCGGGAGGGGTACCTCGTCGTCGGATTCGGCCCCCACGAGGGGCTCGTCGAGGGGGCGGGCCCCAACGGCGGCCAGGTCGGCCAGTCGGACGATGGCGGCGTCGTAGGCGGCGCCGGCCTGGTCGTCCGTGGTGCCGGGTGGGAGGGGGACGGCTTCGACCAGGGTGACCCGTTGGCGCCAGGCGTCGTAGGCCACGACCTGGCCGATCACCGAGATGATGGCGTCGGGGTAGCCCAGCTCATCAGGAGGGAGGTTGGGAAGATCCTCGATCTCTCGCACCACGTCGTAGCCCAGGTAACCGACCAGGCCGCCGTGGAGCGGGGGGAGTCCGTGGAGGGGAGGGAAGCCTTCCAGGGCCGGGGACCGGTAGGCCTTCAGGAGGCCCTCGATGGCGGCCAGGATGCCCTGGTCCAGAGGGATGCCAGCAGGGATCTCCCCTTCCACCGTGACGGTGCGGCCCCGCGCGATCAACGTCGCCGACGGCCGGCGGCCGATGAACGACCATCGGCCCCAATGCTCGGTGTGCTCGACCGATTCGAGCAGGAAGGAACGGTCCTCGTCACCCACCCGGGCGTAGGCTGCAACCGGCGTGGTCAGATCGCCGAGGAGCTGGCGCCAGACGGGGACGACGGTGTGGGTGCGGACCAAGGCGATGAACTCGGTGCGCGATGGGTGGATCATGGGGCGCCGGCGGCGGGAACACCACAAGCCGCGGTGTCACCGAACGAACGGAAGAAGCAGCTGTGGTTGCCGGTGTGGCATGCACCCTGACCTTCTTGCTCGACCACGAACAGCAGCACATCGCCGTCGCAGTCGTAGGACGCCTGGCGGACCCATTGGCGCTCTCCCGAGGTGTCACCCTTGCGCCAGCGCTCCTGTCGGCTGCGGGACCAGAAGACGGTGCGGCCGGACTCGAGGGTCTCGAGAAGGGAGCCCTCGTTCATCCACGCCATCATCAACACCTGGCCGGTGCCGTGCTCCTGGACGATCGCGGGGACCAGGCCGTCGTGGTTGTAGGAGACACGGGCCAGCTGCTCGGGTACGGCGGCGATGGGCGTGGCGACCGGCATGGGCCCAGTGTAGGGCTGGGTCGCGGCCGGCCGATCGCCGTCGGCCGAGCCCCGCCTTCCCCTGTTCGCGGGTCCCGTTTAGCATCCTCCCATGTTCTTGCGCTTGCAGCGGTGTCCGTGACTGACGAGGCGACCGACGAAGAGCAATCGGACGACGTGCTCGAGCCGGCGGCTGCGGGGAGACCCGACGACCCCGACAGCGGGGAGGGCCGGGGGCCGAGCCGTCACCCTCGCCGGACGGCGGCGGTGGCCGGCGGGGTCGCCGTCCTCGTGCTGGTGGTCGCCGCCGTCGGGTACCAGCAGGTGATCCCCATAACCCATGTAGCTCGGGGCCGGCTGGCCCGCCTCGTCGTCACCCGTTCGGGGGTCAAGGAGTTCGACACCAAGCCGGCGCAGGCGGTCGAGCTGCCGGTGGCCAAGACCGGGCTGAGCGTGCTGGAGGCCGCGGGCAAGAAGTCGCCGGATGCCAGCGGCTCCTATCTGGTCGCCTGGACCGGCCCGGGTGCCAACAACGCCCTCGAGACCGTGGCCTTCGTGGCTCCCAGCGCCGATGTCGCCAAGCGACTGGAGGCTCAGGTGGTGTCGACCAACCTGTCGGCTCAGGCGCTGTCGTCGAGCTCGCTCAAGCGGCTGTCCACCTTCACCGTTCCCGGCGCCCCCGGCTCCGCCGGGTCTCTCTACGGCCCTTCCACAGCGACGGCGGGAGCGTCGCAACTCGCCGTCACGGCCGTGCAGGCCGATCGCGTGGTCACCGTGAGCGAGGCGCTGAATCCGACGAGCGCCGAAACGGACAGCAAGACCGCGACCGTCACCGAGTACCGCCACCTCCAGGCGGCGGTACCGGGGTTCACGCTGAAGGTGGTGCATCGGCCCCTGGTGGCTACCATCCTGTGGGCCGCGGGCGCCGTCCTGATCGCTGTCCTGGTGGCCCTCTCACCGGCGATCCTCGGCCGCGTCCGGCGGAGGCGGCAGGCACGACGCGAGGCCGAGGAGCGGGCCCGCGGCAGCCTCGTACCGGGACACCAGATCACCAAGCGCCAACGCTGACGCCCTCGGCCCGGCGCCCACACCGCTAACGGTCGAGCAACCCCAGATCGCGGGCTGCGCCCTTGTCCGCCGACAGGGCCAGGCGGGCGAACACGGCCAGAGCCGTCGAGATCGGACGGTCGCGCTGAACCGGCTCCCAGCCGACCGAGTCCTGGGCGGCCCGGCGCCGGTCCAGAACGGACTCGTCGACGTCGAGCGTTATGGACCGCTGAGGGATGTCGATGACGATCTCGTCACCGTTCTCCACCAGGCCGATCATGCCCCCTGCGGCCGCCTCGGGCGAGATGTGACCGATGGACAGACCGCTGGTCCCGCCGGAGAACCGCCCGTCGGTGATGAGGGCGCAGACCTTGCCCAGGCCCCGCCCTTTGAGGAAGCTGGTGGGGTAGAGCATCTCCTGCATCCCCGGGCCGCCCCGGGGCCCCTCGTAGCGGATGACCACGACGTCGCCGGCGACGATCTCCCCGGCCAGGATGGAGCTGACCGCGTCCTCCTGGGACTCGGACACCTTGGCCGGACCCCGGAAGGTCAGGATCGACTCGTCGACACCGGCCGTCTTGACCACGCAGCCGTCCTCGGACAGGTTGCCGGTGAGCACCGCCAGGCCACCGTCGGCGGAGTAGGCGCTCTCAACCGACCGGATGCAGCCACCCTTGGCGTCGAGGTCGAGGCTCTCCCACCGGTTGGTCGAGCTGAAGGCCTCGGTGGTCCGGACGCCACCAGGGGCGGCATGGAACAGCTCGACCGCCCGGGCCGAGGGTTCCTCGGCCCGGACGTCCCAGGCGGCCAGCCACCGGTCGAGGTCGGGGGCATGCACGGAGTGGACGGATGTGTCGAGCAGGCCGGCCCGGTGCAGTTCGCCCATGATGGCGGGGATGCCCCCGGCGCGGTGCACGTCCTCGAGGTGGTAGTTCCCGTTGGGCGCCACCTTGCACACGCACGGGGTGTGGCGACTCAGAGCATCGATGTCGGCCAGCTTGAAATCGACCTCGCCCTCGATGGCCGCGGCCAGCAGGTGCAGGATCGTGTTCGTCGACCCGCCCATGGCGATGTCGACCAGCATGGCATTGGAGAAGGCGATTGGCCACCTCGCGAGGCAGGACGCTGGTGTCGTCGTGGTGGTAGTAGCGCCGGGCCAGGTCGACGACGGTGCGGCCGGCGTCTTCGAACAGCTCCTTGCGGGCATAGCTGGTGGCGAGCGTGGACCCGTTGCCGGGCAGCGACAGGCCGATGACCTCGGTCAGGCAGTTCATGGAGTTGGCGGTGAACATGCCCGAGCAGGAGCCGCAGGTCGGGCACGCCGATCGCTCGATGTCATCGAGCTCGTCATCGGTGACCGACTCGTCCGCCGATGCGCTCATGGCGGAGATCAGGTCCACGTTCTTGCGAGCCACACCGTCGCGCACCGCGGTGTAGCCCGAGTCCATCGGTCCCCCGCTCACGAACACGGTGGGGATGTTCAGCCGCATGGCGGCCAACAGCATCCCCGGCGTGATCTTGTCGCAGTTGGAGATGCAGACCAGGGTGTCGGCCTTGTGCGCCTCCACCATGTACTCGACCGAGTCGGCGATGAGCTCCCGGCTGGGCAAGGAGTAGAGCATCCCCGAGTGGCCCATGGCGATGCCGTCGTCAACGGCGATGGTGTTGAACTCCCGGCCCACCCCGCCGGCCTCGGCGATGGCGTCAGCCACCAACGATCCCATGTTGCGCAGGTGGACGTGCCCGGGGACGAACTGGGTGAAGCTGTTGGCGATGGCGACGATGGGTTTGCCGAAGTCGTCGTCGGTCATCCCTGTCGCCCGCCACAGGGCCCGAGCTCCGGCCATGTTGCGGCCGTGGGTGGTGGTCCTCGATCGCAGCGCCGGCAAGGCGTACCTCCTGTCTCGGGGGTCGCTCGCCGCCGCGAGGCTACCGCACCGACGCCCTCGGACCCGTCCCCACCCTACTCGCACCCCGCCGGTGGCCGGCTCGGGCCGCCCGGCTGCGCTCTACAGGTACAGCCCGGTCCCGACAGACAACATCTGAGGTCCTCACGCTCACGTCGTGGTCGTTCCCCCACCGATGGGACCGTTGACCTTGGATCCGTCCGCTGTTCGTACGTCGCAGACCACGATTCGGCTGCCGTCATCCCACGCCTGGCGCTCCGGGTAGATGTAGGTGACGATCACATTCGAGCTGACATCGCTCTGCACGAAGGGCTGGGCGTCCTCGTCGCACGTCGAGCCGATGATCTCCGAGAACCCGGCCTCTCCCGGCCACGCTCCACCAGGAACGATGATTCGGCCCACGGCCTCCGCGTTGTGGGCCTTGGCGCAGGACACGTGCTGGATGGCCACGGTGGAACCCGAAGGGGTCCGGTTGAAGCAGTCGCCCGGTTGCAGGCGGGTGTAGTCGCTGGAGGCGACCGCCCCGTTGCTGCCGACGGCGGCGAACACGACGAAGAGGGTGAAGAGGACCGAGCTGAACAACCCGATGATGCCGAGGACCTTGGCTCGGCCGGCGGCCGCCAGGGTGGGCACGTTGGCCCCGCCCGCCGCGGCCGCCCGCTTCACGTTGCGAGCCATGACCAAGGCGATGACCGACGGGACCACGGTGACGAACAGGCCGATCACCGCCAGTGTCACCGCCGTGCGGGCGCGCGGCGCGACGACGCCCTGCGGCGAGCCGTACCCCCAGGTGGGGGGGTGCTGGCCCCATCCCGGTTGCTGGCCCCACGCCGGCTGCTGGCCCCACGCCGGCGGCTGGCCCCATGCCGGTGGCTGGCCCGCCGGCGGCTGGCCCCATGCCGGTGGCTGGCCCGGTGGGGGCGGCTGGCCCGCCGGCGGCTGTCCCCACGCCGGTGGCTGCTGGGTCCACCCGGGTTGGTCCGATCCAGCTTGGCCCGACCCCGGTGCCATCCATGCGGGGCTACGGGGAGGCGGTCCCGGGGCCACGGGTGGCGTCCAGCCCGCCCCGGGCGGGGGAGGAGGAGACCAGGCCTGCCCCGGAGGCGGTGGGGGTTGGTGGCCCCATGAGGGCGGAGCGCTCGGCGCCGGCGAGGACCAGGCCGGAGACGGGGCCGGCCCCGTCTCCGCCTCGTTCCCGGGCTGGTGGTCGGGCCCCGGCGACGCCGACGGCGGTTCCTGATCGCTCACGCTTTCACGTCCCGGACGGGGTGACCCGTCCCCGCGGGTCCGGCCGCCGGCGGGTCGCTGCGCCCGGCCGACGCCGGCCGGACGCTGACCCCGGCGGCCCGGAGATGGTCCTTGGCCGGGGCCACGGTCGCCTCCGCGAATTGAAAGATGGACGCAGCCAGCACCGCGTTGGCTCCACCGTCGACGGCGCCGGCGACGAGGTGGTCCAGAGAGCCGACCCCGCCGCCGGCCACCACGGGGATACTCACCCGGTCGACCACCCTCCTGGTCAGCTCGAGGTCAAAGCCGCTGCGGGTCCCGTCCTGGTCCATAGAGTTCAACACCAGTTCCCCGGCTCCCCTCTGCTCACATTCCACCGCCCAGGCCAAGGCGTCGCGCCCCGTCGATCGGCGGCCGCCGTGCGTGTGGACCTCGAATCCCACGCTAGTGCGCCTCACATCCACACCGACCACCACGCACTGGGCGCCGAACGTATCGGAGACCTCCGAGATCAGCGCTGGTCGAGCGACCGCGGCGCTGTTGACACTCACCTTGTCGGCGCCGGTCCTGAGCAGCCGGCGGGCATCGGCCAGCGTGTTGATCCCGCCGCCGACGGTGAGGGGGATGAACACCTCCTCGGCCGTGCGGGCGACCACCTCGATCATCGTGTCGCGGCCTTCGGCCGAGGCGGTGATGTCGTAGAAGACGATCTCGTCCGCACCCTCGGCGTCGTAGCGGGCGGCCAACTCCACGGGGTCGCCGGCGTCGCGCAGGTCGGCGAAGCGCACGCCCTTGACGACCCGTCCGGCGTCGACGTCGAGGCAGGGGATGACCCGGACGGTCTTCATGCCCGGGTCCCACCGGACAGGGCCCGGGAGGCTGCCACCCCGCTGGCCACGTCGAAGGTGCCCTCGTGGAGGGCCTTGCCGACGATGACGCCCTCGAGGCCCCGACCATGGGCCCGTATGCCGGCCAGGACCCGCAGGTCATCGAGGGAGCTCACACCTCCGGACGCGATGAGGGGGGCGCCCGTGACCTCCAGCAGGCCGGCCAGGCCGACCACGTCGGGACCCGCCAGACGGCCATCGCGACTGATGTCGGTGACGATGACCGCGGCGGCACCGGAGGCGACGGCGCCTGGCACCATGTCGACGACCCGCCGGTCCCCATCGGTGAGCCATCCCCGCAGACGGACCTCTCCGTCCCGATGGTCGAGGCCGACGGCAACCCGGCCGGGCCAGCGTTCGGCGATCTCGGCGACCAGCTCGGGGCGCTCCACGGCGGCGGTACCGACGACGACGCGGGTCACGCCGCCCGTCAGAAGCGCTTCCGCGTCGGCGATGCTCCTGACGCCACCGCCGGTCTGGACGGCGACGGTCACCGACCCCGCCATCTCCAGGATGGTGGCCCGGTTGACCGGATCACCCGTCCGGGCCGCGTCGAGGTCCACGACGTGGATCCACGGAGCTCCGGCCGCAGCGAACGCACGGGCCAGGGCCACGGGGTCGCCGT
The DNA here is from genome assembly GCA_051000755.1 of Acidimicrobiales bacterium. Classification (GTDB taxonomy): domain Bacteria; phylum Actinomycetota; class Acidimicrobiia; order Acidimicrobiales; family Palsa-688; genus JALZAH01. The sequence goes on from JBPCNZ010000079.1 coordinate 25,676, forward strand.
CATAGACCGTTTCCCGCCCGAAGTCGCCTTCCACCAGACGGACGCATCGCCCACCGCGCAGGTCGATGGCGGCGTACAGGTCCACTAGCGGTCGCCGGCCGGGACCAGGCGGGTAGAGGCCACGAAGTTGGCCAGCAACCCTAGCCCGGCGGCGCCGGACTTCTCCGGGTGGAACTGGGTGGCCCACAGTGCGCCTCGGGCGACGGCGGCCACGACCGGCCCGCCGTAGTCGCAGGTGGCGACCACGTCGGGGCCGTCCGGCGCCGAGTAGGAGTGAACGAAGTACATCCACGGATCGGTGCCGAGCCCGGCCAGCATGGGAACGGCCGGTCCCCTGGGATCCAGCCGGTTCCACTGCATCTGGGGGCACACGAAGCCCGCGGGAATGTGCTCGATGATGCCGTCGAGGAGGCCGAGACCGGCCACGCCGGGGGCCTCTTCGGAAGCGTCATAGAGCAGTTGCATCCCGACGCAGATGGCCAGGAACGGCCGCCCGTCGGCCGCCCCCTCCCGCGCCACCCGGTCCAGGCCGGTGGCCTCGAGGGCCTCCATGCACCGACCGAACGCCCCCACGCCGGGGAGGACGATCGCAGGGGAGCGTCGGGCCACCTCAGGGTCGCTCACCAGCAGGGCGTCTGCCCCGCAGTGCTGGAGGGCCTTCTCGGCGGAGCGCAGGTTGCCGATGCCGTAGTCGAGGACGGCGATCCCGGGCACCCTCACAGGGACCCCTTGGTGGAGGGCACCTCGCCGCCCTCGATGCGCACGGCGTCGCGCAGGGCCCGAGCTACTCCCTTGAAGCTGGCTTCGAGAATGTGGTGGGTGTTTCGGCCGGAGACCATGCGCAGGTGCAGCGTGATGGCCGCGGCGGTGATGAACGCGCGCCAGAACTCCTCCGCCAACTGAGGATCGAACGGCGGGTTGCCGATGGGGAATGCCTCCCCTCCAGCGCCCGGATCAACCTCGTAGACGAGGAAGGGGCGCCCGGAGAGGTCGACGGCGACGTCGATCAGTGCCTCGTCGAGGGGCACCCTGATCGAGGCGAATCGGCGGACCCCGGCCTTGTCGCCAAGTGCCTCGCGCACGGTCTCGCCCAAGGCGATGCCGACATCCTCGACGGTGTGGTGGGCGTCCACGGCGAGGTCACCTTGCGCCTTCACGCTCAGTGCCCACCCGCTGTGGCGACCGAGTTGAGAGACCATGTGATCGAAGAACGGCAGGCCGGTTCCGACCTCGACCGGTCCCCCACCGTCGAGGTCGACGGCGACGTCGATCGAGGTCTCTTTGGTTGTCCGGCTGCGCCGGGCCGCCCGACGCCCGCTCATGGTCTCGGTCATGCCATCACCTCGTTGAGGGCTGCGAGGAAACGATCGTTCTCCTCGGGTCTACCTACCGTCACGCGCAGGCAACCTTCGAGCCCCGGCCACGACGACGTGTCGCGAACGAGCACCGAGCGGTCGACCAGTGCCCGCCACACATCATGGCCGCGGCCGCTTGGAGGTCGGAACAGGATGAAGTTGGCCTGCGACGGCCACGTGTCCATGCCCAGGTCCTGGAGGCTGCCGAGGAGGCGACGCCTCTCGGCGACGATGGCCCCCACCCGGGCCTCCATCTCCCCGACGTGACGCAGAGCCAAGCGGCCGGCAGCCTGGGTGACAGCGTCGAGGTGGTAGGGCAGGGCGACCCGCTCGAGGTTGGCCACGACCCCGGCCGGACCAACCAGATAGCCGAGACGCATCCCCGCCAGGGACCAGGTCTTGGAGAAGGTTCGGGTGACCACGAGAGGTACCTCATCGTCGACCATGGTCACGGCCGACCAGTCGGCAAACTGGCCATAGGCCTCGTCGACGACCATCAGCCCGCCGCTCTCGGTCACGGCCCCGAGGACCTGGCCCACGGTCATGGCATCATCGGCCATGCCCGTCGGGTTGTTCGGTGAGCACAGAAACGTGAGCGCGGGCCGGGATCCGGCCACCACGTCGGCCACCACGCCGACATCGACGGAGAAGTCGGGCCGCCGGCCCGCCTCGACCACCCCGGTCCCGGTCAGGTGAGCGATGTGGCTGTGCAGGGCATACGTCGGTTCGAACACGGCAACGGTCCGGCCGGCACCGCCGTACGCGAGGCACAGGCACTGGAGGACCTCGTTGGACCCGTTGGCGGCGAAGATCTGCTCAGCGCGCACCCCGTGCGTCGCCGCCAGGGCCTGGCGCAACCCGGTGGCCGAGCGGTCCGGATAGCGGTGGAACTCGATCCCGCTCAACTCGTCACGGAGCGCTTCGATCCAGGCCTGGGGTGGCGGGTAGGGAGATTCGTTGGTGTTCAGGCGAACCTCCACGTCCACCTGCGGGGAGTGGTATCCCTCCCGAAGGCCGAGATCGGGCCGGGCCGCGGGCAGCGCCATCACCGGGGCGCAGCGGTGCGCAGGCTGACGGAGTCGGCGTGCGCCATCAGGCCTTCGGCCGTGGCCAGGGCGACCACATGGGGGGCCAGGTGGTCCAGAGCGGGCCGGTCGAGCGAGATGATGTGGATGCGCTTGTGAAAGTCCGTGGTGCCCAGGGCGGAACCGAACCGAGCCGAGCGGGCGGTGGGCAACACGTGGCTGGGCCCGGCGACGTAGTCGCCCACGCTGGCCGGCGCCCAGGGCCCGGTGAACACCGCCCCCGCGCACCGCACCAGGGGGACCAGCGATTCGGGGTCCTCGGTCATCAGTTCGAGATGCTCAGCGGCCACCACGTTGCACACGGCCATGGCCTGCTCGGGTCCGTCCACGATCACCGCATACCCACCTCGCTCCAGGGTCGAAGCGATCTCGGCCCGCCGGGGCGAGGCCTCGGCGATGCGCCCCACCGCCTCGGTGATGGCGTCGGCGGCCGTCTCGGACCAGGTGATCAGCCAGGCCAGCCCGTCAGGTCCGTGCTCGGCCTGGACGACGAGGTCAACTGCCGCCCACTCCACCTCGGTCGTATCGTCGGCCACGACCGCCACCTCGGACGGGCCGGTAAAGGCCGACGGCACCCCCACCGCTCCCTGCTGGGCAACCAGGCGCTCGGCGGCCGCGACGTAGCGGTTGCCAGGGCCGACGATCACGTCGACGGGGGCGATGCTCTCGGTCCCGTAGGCCATGGCGGCCACCGCCTGCGCCCCACCGACCCGATACACCTCGTCGACCCCGGCGATGGACGCCGCGGCCAGCACGACCGTGGCGACGTTGCCGTCGGGGCCCGGTGGCGAGGTAGCCACCAGCTCCTCGACACCGGCCACCCGGGCCGGCACCGCGGTCATGAGCACGGTGGACGCCAACGGTGCCCGCCCACCCGGTATGTAGAGCCCGGCCCGGTCGACGGCTCGACGGACCTCGCGCACGGTGACGCCGCCCCGTTGGTGGAGCACGTCGGGGGCCAGCTCCGCCTGATGAAACGCCTCGACGTTGTCCCTGGCCACCTCCAGGGCCCGACGCAGGTCAGCGGGGATCTCCTTGACGGCGGCGTCAAGATCCGACCGGGGCACGGCGATGGCATCGATCCGCACACCGTCGAAACGCTCGGTCAACTCGCGCAGGGCGGCGTCGCCGCCGGCCCGCACCTTCTCCAGGATCTCCCGGACCGCGTCGGCCGGCCCGTCGGCGTGCAGCTCGGGAGCCGGCAGCCGATGGCGTAGATCGCCGGTGGCGCCGCGCAGGTCCAAGCGGGTCAGAAGGGGCGGCATGGGAGCCACAATGGTACTCCCATGAGCAACCATGCCGAGTTGAGCGCCCTGGCCACGTCCCTGAGCGATCTGGTGGAGCGCCTGGCCCAGATCGCCGACGACCTCAGCGGGGCCGAACGAGACCGCCTGGGCCAGGATCTCTTCGAGGTGGAACGGACCCTGACAGCGGCCCGGCGCCGGCTGGACCGGGCCCTGACCCTCTATCCGTCCTCACCGTCGGGCTGAGCGAGCCGGCGCCCGGGTGGGCAGCCGGGCCGAAGGGCAGAAGTCGGCGAGCACGCAGTCCTCACACCGGGGTCGCCGGGCGACACAGACCCGGCGGCCATGGAGGATCAACCGGAGGCTGAAGGAGCCCCACTGGGCCCTGGGCAGCAGCGAGCCGACCTCCGTCTCGATGCGCACCGGATCGGTCTCGGTGGTCAGACCGAGCAGCCCCGCCAGCCGGGTGACGTGGGTGTCGACGGGCAGACCGGGCGCCCCGAGGGCCACGCTGCGAACCACGTTCGCCGTCTTCCTCCCCACCCCGGGGAGGGTGACCAGGTCGGGCAGGGCCGTGGGCACCTCACCCCCGAAGTTGTCCACCACCGCCCGGGCCAGGCCGAGGAGGCTGCGCGCCTTCGAACGGAAGAACCCCGTGGAACGGATCATCTCCTCGAGTGCGGCTGGCTCCGCTGCGGCCAGGTCGGCGGGGGTGGGATAGCGGGCGAACAGGCCGGGGGTCACCAGGTTGACCCGGACATCCGTGGTCTGCGCCGACAGCACGGTGGCGACCAGCAGCTCCCACGGGGTCGAGAAGTCGAGCTCGCACAGATCGCGGGCGTCGCCGGGGTACTCGGCAGCCAGGCGCTCGACGGTCGCCTTGGCCCGACCACCGGGTGTTCTCGGTCGTCCCACGGCCTCAGCCTACGGGCTGTCGACCGCCGTGCCGGCCGGGCCGCCGGGCGGTGCCGGTACCGTGGCACGGTGGTCGAGCGCGTCAGCATCGAGGTCCGGGACCGGCTCGACCCCGAGGAAGCCCGGGCTCTCAGCGATGTCCTGGCGGCGGCCGAGGCCGTCGACGGCGCATCGCCCATCAACGCCGACGCCCTGACCGACCTGTCCCAGCACGGCCGCCCGGGCCTGGTGGCCCTGATCGCCTGGCAAGCGGGTCGCGACCGGCCCGCCGGCTACGCCCAGGTGGCGCACGGGTCCTCGGGGTGGACGCTCGAGTACGTGGTCGACCCCGAGGCCCGCCTCCCAGAGGCGGGGGTGGGCGAGGACCTCGCCGGCGAGGCCATCCGCCACATCGCCGGGGAGGGGGGCGGGCCCCTCCAGCTCTGGATCACCAGCCCCCGCCGGGCCGACGAGCGGGTGGCGGCAGCCGCCGGCCTGGTCCCGGCCCGGTCGCTCTATCAGGTTCGCCGCCCTCTGCCCGTCGGCGACGAACTCATGGCGACGATCAAGCCATTGGCGACCCGCCCGTTCCGCCCGGGCGAGGACGAAACGGCATGGCTGGAGGTCAACAACCGGGCGTTCGCCTGGCATCCCGAGCAGGGCGGCTGGGACCTGGCCACCATCGCCGGGCGCGAAGCCCAACCGTGGTTCGACCCTGACGGGTTCCTCCTCCACGAGGAGGGCGGCCGTCTCCTCGGGTTCTGTTGGACCAAGGTCCATCGGGACCAGGACCCGGTGCAGGGAGAGATCTATGTGATCGCCGTCGACCCCGGCGCCGGCGGCCACGGTCTCGGGCGGGCCCTCGTGCTCACGGGTCTCGATCATCTGACCCGCCGGGGCATCACCGTCGGCATGCTCTACGTCGACGCTGACAACGGCAGTGCCGTCAAGCTGTACGTGGACCTGGGCTTCGAGGTGCACCACGTCAACTGGGCCTACACCACCACGGTCGAGCCGTCCCGATGACCAGTCGCGGCGCCTACGACATCGACCGGGCCGGTCTGGCCGACCTCCTCGCCGATCAGCCCCCCTACCGGGTAGAACAGGTGTGGCACGGCCTGCACACCGAGCTGCGCCGACCTTCGCAGATGACGTCGTTGCCCCTCGCCGTGCGCGACCGCCTCGAGGCCCACCTGCCGCCAGTGCTGACCGAGCTGCACCGGTCCGAGGCCGACGACGGCCAGACCGTCAAGTGGCTCTGGGGCCTCGACGGTGACGCCCGGGTGGAGACGGTGCTCATGCACTATCGGGACCGGTCGACGGTGTGCGTGTCGAGCCAGGCCGGTTGCGCCATGGGCTGCACGTTCTGCGCCACGGGCCAAGGGGGGTTCACCCGGCACCTGAGCGCCGGCGAGATCATCGAGCAGGTCGTCGTCGCCGCCCGCGAGGCGGCGCCGCGCCGCCTGTCCAACGTGGTGTTCATGGGCATGGGGGAACCCCTGGCCAACTATGACCGGCTGTGGGCAGCCGTGACCCGTCTCCACGATGACCTGGGCCTGTCGGCCCGGCACCTGACCATCTCCACCGTCGGGGTGGTGCCGGGCATCCGCCGGTTGGCCAACGAGGACCTCCCGGTCAACCTGGCCGTCTCTCTCCATGCCGCCAACGACCGGCTCCGCAGTCAACTCGTCCCTCTCAACCGGCGGTATCCGCTCACCGTGCTCGTCGAGGCGTGCCGCAACTACCTCGTGGCCAAGGGTCGGCGCCTCAGCTTCGAGTGGGCCCTCATCGACGGGGTCAACGACCGCGCCGACGACGTCGCCGAGCTGGCCGCCCTCGCCCGCCCCCTCGGGGCCCATGTCAACCTCATCCCCCTCAACCCGACGCCGGGCTATCCGGTACGGGGGACGCCGCCGGCCCGGGTGGCGACGTTCAGGGACGATCTCGGTGCCGCCGGTGTCAATGCCACCGTGCGTCGCAACCGGGGCACCGACATCGACGCCGCCTGCGGTCAGCTGGCGTGGCGCGCCGTGGCCGACGACGGCCAGCCGGTGACGCTGCAGGCCAAGGCAGGACCGTACGAGCTCCGGCGAGGTGTCACCGGGTAGGTGGCCCGGACTGCCACACTGGGGCCATGCCCGCCAATCGTTGGGTCGACAAGACCCAACCGCAGACCCTCTACATCGCCACCATCGTGATGTACATCAACGCGGTCCTCGGCCTGCTCTTCGGTCACCTTCTCGGCCTGTTCGGCATTGGTTTGATCCTGGTACTCGGCCCGGTGGCCGCAGGCTGGGGCATCGCCAACGAGAAGAAGTGGGGCTATTGGTTGGGGGTCGTGCTGACCGCTCTCGAGGTGGTGTTCCTCGTCACGTATTTCGCGCTCGGGTCGGTTATCAACCTGCTGTTCTACGTGGCCCTGCTCGCCTTGCTCCTCCACCCCCAGAGCCGCGAGTACCGCAAGACCTGGTTCAAATAGCCGAGGTGGCCGAGGGGCCCGGGCGCGTGGGTAGCCTGACGCCATGACAACGACGGTCGACGGCATCGGGGATCTGCAGTCCAAGGTGGGCACCCACCTGGGCTACAGCGCATGGCACCAGGTGACCCAGGAGCAGGTCAATCAGTTCGCCGACGCCACCGGTGACCACCAGTGGATCCACGTGGACGTCGAACGGGCCCAGGCCGGTCCCTTTGGGGGGCCGATCGCCCACGGGTATCTCACCCTGTCGCTGGCCCCGGCCCTGATGGGGGAGGTGGTCGCCGTCAAGGGGGTGGCCATGGGCGTCAACTACGGGCTCAACAAGCTGCGGTTCCCTTCCCCGGTGCCGGTGGGTTCCCGGGTCCGGCTCGGCGCCCAGTTGGCGACCGTGGAGTCGATCAGCGGCGGGGCCCAGGCCACCTACGAGCTGACCTTCGAGACCGAAGGCGGCACCAAGCCGGCGTGTGTCGCCGAGGCCGTCTTCCGCTACTACGAGGGATGACCTCCGCCCCGGCGTTGCCCACCGGGGACGCCAAGGCCCGCGCCGTGCGGTCGATGTTCGACACGATCGCCCCCCGCTACGATCTGGTCAACCGGCTCATGACCTTTGGCATGGACCGGGGGTGGCGGAGGCGGGCGGTGGCCTCGCTCACCCTCGACCCAGGCGCCACCGTCGTCGACGTGGCCTGCGGGACCGGCGACCTGTGCCGGGATCTGAGCCGGGCCGGGTACCAGCCGGTCGGCGTCGACCTGTCGGCGGGGATGCTGGCCCATGCCCGCACCTCGGCCCCCCTGACGCAGGGCGACGGGCTGCGCCTGCCCTTTGCCGACCGCCGTGTCGACGGTGCGGTCAGCGGGTTCGCCCTCCGCAACTTCGTCGCTCTTGACCCCGTCCTGGCCGAGCTGGCCCGGGTGCTGCGCCGGGGCGGGCGCATCGCCCTGCTCGACGTGGCCACGCCAGCCAACCCGGTGATCCGCACCGGTCACGCCGCCTACTTCGGTCACGTGGTGCCCCGCATCGGGGGACTGCTCTCCGATGGGGCCGCCTACCGGTACCTACCCCGGTCCGTGGCCTACCTGCCGCCCGTGGCCGACCTGCTCGACCTCGTCCGCGACGCCGGGTTCGATGCCGTGGAGCGTCGCCTGCTCAGCGGCGGGATCGCCCAACTGATCACCGCCACCCGGCGCTAGCGCCAAGGAGCAGGGGCCGCCGGTCCGGCCTGCGCTGATGCACGGAAGGGGCCTACTCCCCCGTGACGCCGTCGATCAACTCCCGGGCCACGTCGAGCTGCCCCGCGTGGCGGGCGTACTCCTGGAGGAGATGGAACAGGATCCGCCCCAGCGTCGGCGCCTCTTCGACCGTCTCGAACCGGCCGCCGAGTGCGGCTCGCTCGTCCAGCCCGGTGCCCGCGATCAGGGCCGTGGACCGGGCCACCTCGTCGGCGAAGCCAGCCCTGACCGCGGCGGCCGGCACATCGGCCGCCACCATCCACTCGGCGTCGTTGCCGTCAGGGTGCCAGGCCGTGACATCCTCGGCCGCGAACCCCCAGCGCATCCACCGGCGTTCGACCCAGCCGAGATGCTGGATCAGTCCGAGCGGCGCCCACCCGAGCGGTTCCACAACGGCGTGGAGCTGCGCCTCGCTGAGACCGTCGAGCTTGCGTGCGAGGGCCCTGCGGTACCAGTCCAGATAGCCGATCAGCAGCTCCCCGGCGTCGGATGCTGACACGGCAGGGTCGTCGAGGACGGCGGGAGGGCGACCGGACCTGTCGCCGCCCGGCGAGGGGCCGGGGGCGCGGCGCCGGCGGCCGACCGTGTGGGTCAACGAAGCCAGCTGGCGATACGGGTCACGGCCGGCGGCCTCGGCCTCGACGGCGAGCAGCACATCGATGTCCGGCGGCGGATCGACGTTCGCCCAGTGGTCGGTGAACAGCCGGACACCGTAGGCGGCCACGACCGGCGCCCCGGCCCGGGCCAGCGCCGCCGCCACCTCGGCGGGTTGGTCGGCACGCACATCAGCCAGACCGACCCGGTTGCGGTAGTACCGGGCATCGAACGACGCCCGCGCCTGGACCCAGTCACCCTGCATCCCGGCCCGCATGGCCAGGCTGGGCTGGTTGCGGGTCAGGACCGAGAGCAGCCCGCCCGGCCGGACGGCTCGGACCAGTTCGGCAATCCCGTCGACCAGCGACGGCAGGTACATGAGCACGCCGTGGCAGCAGACCAGAGCGAACCGGCCCAGATAGGCGGCGTCAAGTTCCCGGAGGTCGCCGGGTGCGAAGGTGAGGCGCCCGGCGACCTCGACCGGTTCTCGATCCCTGGCTTCGATGCCCAGGGCCAGCAGCTCCACAGAGGTGTCGACGCCCACGACCCGGTAGCCCGCCCGGGCCAGGCCGACGGCAACCGTTCCCTGCCCGCAGCCCACATCGAGGATCTCCAAGGTCTCGGCCCGGGCACCCGGCGGACCCCCGCCGTCGAACCGAGCCTCCAACTGGGCGAGCACCTGACCGAGCACCAGCTCTTGGCGGACGACGTCGCGGACCTGGCCCAGGCCCCTACGCCAGGCCTCGACGCCTGGCCCAAAGACACCGCCCTCTTCTGTGACCACGGTCACCACCTCCCGAAACTCTACCCGCGCCAACGGCGGCTCAGCGCTCCTCTCACGGGATGCTGGAGAGGGCCGGGCCCCGAGCTCGCTCATGCCACACTGGCGGCCATGACCATCCTGGTGACCGGCGGTGCTGGCTACATCGGTTCGCAGACCGTGAACCATCTCGTCGAACGTGGCCGCGACGTCGTTGTCGTCGACACCATGGAGTTCGGCCACCATCAGGCCATCGGCGACGTCCCCCTGATCGAGGCCGACGTGGCTGACTCGGCGGCGGTGACCAAGGTGATCACCGACTACGGCGTCGACTCCGTGATCCACTTCGCCGGTTACAAGGCGGCCGGGGAATCGGTCCTCGAGCCGGGCAGGTACTTCATGAACAACACCGCCGGCACGACCGCCCTGCTGGAGACCCTGCGCCACACCGGGGTCGACAAGCTGGTGTTCTCCTCGACCTGTGCGGTGTACGGAAGCCCCGAGCGCCTACCGGTCAGCGAGGCGGAGCCGATCAGCCCCGAGAGCCCCTACGGGGAGAGCAAGGCTTTGGTGGAGCGGGTCCTGCGCTGGTACGACTTCAGCCACGGGATCCGGTCGGTGCCGTTGCGCTACTTCAACGCCGCCGGGGCGTCGTTGGACGCGTCCATCGGCGAGGACTCGACGTTCACGTTGAACCTCGTTCCCCTGGTCATGGAAGCGGCGCTCGGCCAGCGCGTACCGCTGCGGGTGTTCGGGTCGGACTACCCGACTCCCGACGGGACCAACATCCGTGACTACGTGCATGTGGTCGACCTGGCCGACGCCCACCTTCGCGCCCTCGAGTATCTGGAGGCGGGCAACGACTCGACCACCGTCAACCTGGGAACGGGCCGGGGCTCGTCGGTGCTCGAGGTCATCGAGTCGGCCCGCAGGGCCAGCGGCGTCACCATCCCCGTCGAGCTCACCGGGCGACGCCCGGGCGATCCGGTGGCCCTGTATGCGGACACGACCAAGGCCGCCGAGGTGCTCGGGTGGACGGCCCGCTACGGCCTCGACGACATCGTCGGTACGGCCTGGGCGTGGCACTCGAGCCACCCCCACGGCTATCCCGCCGAGGGCTGAGGCCCGCCGTTCTGGCGCCTCGGGGACGGGCCCGCCCACCTCTCGGCGCGGCGCCCTCGCTCCGAACCCTTCGTACCGCTGGTACGCCAATCGTGAACCGATCGCCCCGCCAGACGACACATTCGGTGCGCCAGGAGCACCCGCAGGTCAGGAGACGGCCGCGGCCACGGCGGCGTGGAGGCGGCCGTGGACGCCCACATTGGCGCTGCGGTCGGTGCCGGCGATGACCACCCGGACGCCCGGTCCCCCCTTGAGCGTGTCTGCCAGGTCGTCGAGATCCGTGAGGCGGCGGGCGGCGACGCCGTAGGCGCCGGCGACGGCGGCCAGATCGAGGTGGTGGGGGGTGCCCCAGTACCGTTCGAAGGTGTCGGGGGCCAGGGCCGCGGCCTGGGGCAGGAAGGAGAAGATCCCGCCCCCGTTGTTGTCGGCCACCACGATGGTCAGGTCGATGTCCCGGTCCCGGGCCCAGAGCAGGGCGCCGGCGTCGTAGAGGAATGCCAGGTCGCCGAGGAGGGCCACCGTCGGCGCCCCTGAGCCCAGGGCCACGCCGATGGCGGTGGAGACCATGCCGTCGATGCCGTTGGCCCCCCGGTTCGCCACCACCCGCACACCGGTGCGGGGTCGGCCCCACCACTCCACGTCGCGCACCGGCATCGACGACGAGGCCACCACCACGGTGCTTTCGCCCACCGCTCCGAGCAGGCGCCGGGCCAGGGCCGGTTCGCTGATGCCGTCCTCGGCGTCCAGGGCGGCGTCGATGGCCTCCTGGGCCGCGGCCTCCAGGCCGGCCCACCGTTGCCCCCAGGACCGGTCCGCGGGCGGGGGCCCGAGCTCGGCCAGGATGGCGGTGGCGAGAGTCGTGGGGTCGGCGCCGGTCACGTGCGACGCCTGCCGGCCCGGGTCGATCCACGTGGCGTGGGGGTCGACCAGGACCTGGGGCACGGACGCGGGGAGGGCGTCGAGCCACTGGTTGACCACCTTGGAGGCCCACGGCCGGCCCAGGCGGACCACGATGTCGGGGGCGGGCCCGGTCACGGTCGGGACCCGCAGCAGGGCGTCGGCGGCGGCGACCGTGCGGGGCGCGGGGGTGCGCAGCCCCGAGCGGGGATCGGCCAGCACCGGCCAGCCCAGGCGGTCGGCCAGAGCAGCCACCGTCGAGGGGTCCCCGGAACCGGCTCCGGCGACGAGCAGGCCCCGGCGGCCCTGGTGGGCGGCGATCAACGCCACGATGGGATCGGCGGGGGGAGCGGCCGCAGCCGAGACGCGGTGCCACGGTGCCCCGCCGGGCCGCCCCGGAGGGAGCGGGGTGGCGTCGCCGAGCAGGGGCTCGCGGAAGGCCACGTTGAGGTGGACGGGGCCGGGGCGGGCGCCGGGAGCACCGACCCCGGACGACACCGCCACGGTCCGCGCCGCCAGCGACCGCCAGGCCCCGGCCGCGTCGAGGTCGGCTACGCCGGGGGTGACGGTCCAGCGGGTGGACGGGCCATAGAGGGTGTCCTGGTCGACGGTCTGGGGGGCGCCGACGTGGTGGAGCTCACTCGGCCGGTCGGCGGTGACAGCGATGAGGGGCACGCCGGCCTGGTCGGCCTCGACGACCGCCGGGTGCAACTCGACGGCGGCCGTGCCGCTGGTGGTGACGACCGGCGCCGGGCGCCCGGTGGCCAGACCGAGGCCGAGGGCCATGAATCCGGCGGAGCGCTCGTCGAGAACCGGGTGGATGCGGAGGCGACCGTCGCCGGAGAGGGCGACGAGGAGCGGCGTGGAGCGGGAACCGGGGGCGACGACGGCATCGGTGACCCCGGCGCGCACCCACTCGTCGACGAGGACCGCAGCAAAGGCGGCCGAGACATCGGGACCGCTGGTCATGGAAGGATTCCCCTATGGTGAGCACACAGATCAGGGGAACGGGCGACCCGGTGGTGCTGATCCACGGCTTCACCCAGTCCGGCCTCACGTGGGAGCCCCTGGCGGCGCGGCTGGCCGCCGTCCACACCGTGATCACCGTCGACGCGCCAGGCCACGGCGGCTCGGCGGCGGTGGAAGCCGATCTGGTGACCGGAGCAGAGCTGATCGGTGCCGCCGCCGGGCAGGCCGCCTACGTGGGGTACTCGATGGGCGGCCGCTTCGCCCTGCACCTGGCGTTGGCCCGCCCCGACCTGGTGACCCGCCTGGTCCTCGTCAGCGCCACCGCCGGCATCGACGATCCCCACCAACGGGCCGACCGCCGCCGCGCTGACGGCCTCATCGCCGATCGCCTCGAGCGCGACGGCGTGGAGGCGTTCCTGCGGTGGTGGCTGAGCCGGCCGCTGTTTGCCACCCTTCCGGCGGAGGCGGCCGCCCTCGACAGCCGGCTGGGCAACACCGCGACGGGCCTGGCGTCGAGCCTGCGCCGGGCGGGGACCGGCACCCAGGCGCCGCTGTGGGACCGGTTGGGGGAATTGTCGATGCCGGTGCTGGTCATGGCCGGCGAGCTCGACGACGCCTACCTGGCCCGCGCCCACCGGCTGATCGAGGGCATCGGCGCCAACGCCACCCTGCTGGCTGTGCCCGGCGTCGGCCACACCGTGCACCTGGAGGCTCCTGAGGTCTTCGCCGCCGCCCTGGAGGCATTCCTGGCCTGATCCGGTCACAGGGCGATCCCGAGGGCCAGCAGGCCGCCGATGAGCAACTGGGCCCGGCCCGTCTCGCCCAGGACGGCGATGAGGCTCTTCCCTGCCGCTCCGCCCAGGACCTTGCGGACGGGCAGGAGGGCCACGGGGGTGGCGACGAGGGCCAGCAGGGCCCAGGGGCGCTCGACCGCCACCGCCACCGACAGGAGGAGGGCGGTGCCCAGGCAGGCGACGTAGGCGATGCGCGTGGCGGGCGCGCCGAGGCGGACCGCCAGCGTGCGCTTGCCGGCGTCGGTGTCGCCGGGGATGTCCCGCAGGTTGTTGACGATCAGCAGGGCCACGGCCAGCAGCCCGACGGGGACGGCCGCCAGCACGGCCAGGCCGTCGATGCGCTCCGTCTGGACATAGGCGGTGCCGACGGTGGCCACCAGGCCAAAGAACACGAACACGAACACCTCCCCCAGCCCGGCATAGCCGTACGGCCGGGGCCCTCCCGTGTAGAGCCACCCGGCCGCCATGCAGGCGGCGCCGACGAGGATCAGCCACCAGCCGGCGACGGCGGCCAGCGCCAGCCCCCCGGCGCCGGCGACGGCGAAGGCGGCGATGGCCGCCCGCTTGACGGCCGCCGGCGACGCCAGGCCCGACGCCACCAGCCGGACCGGTCCGACCCGCACCTTGTCGGTGCCCTTGACCCCGTCGGAGTAGTCGTTGGCGTAGTTGGTGGCGACCTGCAGGGCCACGGCCACGACCACGGCGAGCAGGGCCCGCCACCACACGAAGCGGCCGGCGGCGCCGGCGACAGCGGAGCCGACGACGACCGGGACGGCGGAGGCGGGAAGCGTCCGCGGCCGGGCTCCGGCCACCCATCGCCCGACCGGGCCGTCTCCGGGCTGGGAGGGTTGGCTCACGATGGCGGCAAACTACTCCCCGTGTCCGAGCTGGTGGCAATCGATCTCCCGGGGGGGCCTGCGTTCGTGGAGGCCCTCCGGAGGGTGTGGGGAGATGGTGACGCAGCCCTGCCGGTCGACCAGCGCCTGGCTCCTGCAGCCGGTGAGGCCCTGCTCGACCACCTGGCTCCTTCCCGCGTCATCGGTCCCGGCGGCGAGACCCGCCGGCAGGGCCGGCCCATCTCCGACGGCGACGCGGTCGTCATGGCCACCAGCGGGACCACAGGAGTCCCCAGGGGCGTGATCCTGACCCATGACGCCCTGGCCGCGTCGGCCACCGCCACCTCCGCCCGTCTGGGCGTCGACCCGGGCCGTCACCGGTGGTTGGCCTGCCTGCCCCTCAACCATGTCGGAGGGCTGTCGGTGGTCACCCGGGCCCTGCACACGGCCACGCCGGTCGACGTCCTGGCCGGTTTCGATCGCGCCGCGGTTCTGGCCCGCTCGGGCCCCGAGGTGCTGGTCTCGCTGGTGGCGACGACGCTGCGCCGGGTGGGAGCGGAGCACTTCCACACCGTGGTCCTGGGCGGCAGCGCCCCGCCCGATGCCGTGGCTCCCAACGTGGTCAGCACCTACGGTCTGACCGAGACCGGCAGTGGCGTCGTCTATGACGGGGTGGCTCTCGACGGTGTCGACGTCGACGTCACCGCCGCCGGGCTCATCCGGCTGCGGGGGCCGATGCTGTTGCGCGCCTACCGCGACGGGACCGTTCCCTTCGACGCCGACGGCTGGCTGCCGACCGGTGACGCCGGGGCCCTCGACGAGGGCGGCCGGCTCGTCGTCTACGGCCGGGTGGACGACATGATCATCACCGGCGGCGAACATGTCTGGCCGAGTGCGGTGGAACCCATCCTGCGCCGCCATCCCGGGGTTGCCGACGTTGCTGTCGCGGGACGGGCTGACCCCGAGTGGGGGCAACGGGTGGTGGCATGGGTCATTCCCCGAACCCCAAGCCGACCACCGGACCTCGACGCCCTGCGCCGGCTGGTGGCTGACGAGCTGGCGGGTTTCGCCGCCCCCCGCGAACTGGTACTGGTAGACGAGTTGCCGAAGACCTCCATCGGCAAGATCCGCAGGAAGGAACTGCCATGACCTCACCGATGACCTACCGACGACTGGGCCGATCCGGCCTGAAGGTCAGCCTCCTGTCGTTCGGCTCGTGGGTCACCTTCGGCCCCCAGGTCGCCGATCACCTGGCGGTGGACTGCCTGGCGGCGGCGTATGACGCCGGGGTCAACTTCTTCGACAACGCCGAGGTCTACAGCGGGGGCGAATCGGAGCGGATCATGGGCCAGGCCATCGCCACCCTGGGCTGGCCCCGCCACAGCTACGTGCTGTCCACCAAGTTGATGATGGGCATCCACGACACCGTCAACATGCGTAACACCCTCAACCGAAAATACCTGCTGTCCGCCATCGACGGGTCGCTCGACCGCCTCGGCACCGACTTCGTGGATCTGTTGTTCTGCCACCGTTCCGACCCCGAGACCCCGGTGGAGGAGACGGTGTGGGCCATGTCGGACATCATCTCCGCCGGCAAGGCCCTCTACTGGGGCACGTCGATGTGGCCCGCCGACGACATCCGGGCGGCCTGGGAGATCGCCGAGCGCCATCACCTGCACAAGCCAGTCATGGAGCAGCCCCAGTACAACCTGTTCACCCGGCACAAGGTGGAGGAGGAATATGCCCGCCTCTACGACGACCTCGGCATCGGGCTCACCACCTGGAGCCCGCTGGAATCCGGGCTGCTCACGGGCAAGTACGTCGACGGAGTGCCCGACGACAGCCGGGCCGCACTCCCCGGCTACGAGTGGTTGCGCAAGAGCCTGACCGACCCCGAGCGCAACGAGGCCGTTCGCCGCCTGCAAGCCGTGGCCGACGATCTCGACACCACCCTGCCCCGCCTCTCGATCGCCTGGTGCGCCCGCAACCCCCGCGTGTCGACGGTCATCACCGGGGCCAGCAAGGTGGCCCAGGTGGAGGAGAACATGGCCGCCCTCGACGTCCTCCCCCGTCTCACCGACGACGTCCTGGCCCGGATCGAGAGGGCACTCACCCCCTAGCCGAGAAGCGCGGCCCTACCCTCGGGCCATGCGCGCCACCCTCCCCCTCGCCCTCGTCGGCAAAGACCTCTGGACCGGCATCCCGATCATCGAGAAGGTGATCCGCACCGTCGGCGTCTACCTGGGCCTCCTCATCCTGTTGCGCGTCGCCGGCAAGCGGGATCTGGCCCAGCTCAACTCGTTCGACCTGGTCGTCCTGCTGCTGCTGTCCAACATCGTGCAGAACGCGGTCATCGGCAACGACACGTCGCTGTCAGGAGGGCTGCTCGGTGCGGCCGTCATCCTGGTCGCCAACGGTGTCGTCGTGCGGGTGTTCGGCACGTCCGATCGCACGGCCCGACTCTTCGAGGGCAAGCCCAGCGTCATCGTGGCCGACGGATCCTTCGTCACCGGCGTCCTGAACCGCCTCGGCCTCCGCAAGGCCGACGTCGTCTCCGCCATCCGCCGGCAGGGGGCCGACGAGGTGGCCGAGGTCGACGAGGCGGTGCTCTCCCCCGGGGGAGCCATCGTGGTCACCCTCAAGGAGGAGGCCCAGAACCCCAAGATGTCCGACCTTCATGCCCTGGAAGGACGCATCGACGCCAAGCTGGACGCCGTCCTGGCCGCCGTGTCCGCGCCGAAGCGCCCGTAGGCTCGCGCCCATGCCTGCCCCGGGAGCGAACCGCCTGGCCGACGAGGCCAGCCCCTACCTGCGCCAGCACGCCGACAACCCGGTGGACTGGTACCCGTGGGGCGAGGAGGCCTTCGCGCGGGCCCGGGCCGAGGACCGGCCGGTGATCCTGTCGGTCGGCTATTCCGCCTGCCACTGGTGCCATGTCATGGCCCACGACTGCTTCGAGGACCCCGGGACGGCCGAGGCCATGAACGCCGGATTCGTCAACATCAAGGTCGACCGGGAGGAGCGCCCCGACGTCGACAGCATCTACATGGAGGCCGTCCAGGCCATCGCCGGGGGCGGGGGCTGGCCCATGACGGTGTTCCTGCTGCCCGACGGGAGGCCGTTCTTCGGGGGCACCTACTTCCCCCGGGCCCAGTTCAACGATCTGCTGGGACGGGTCCGCGGTGCATGGGAGCAGCGCCGGGACGGTCTCGAGTCCGACGCCGCCCAGCTGGCCGAGGCCATCGCCGCCGGCACGGGCCTGCCGCTGGCCGACCAGGGCGGATCGCCTCCAGGTGACGATCTGCTGGAGACGACGGTCGCCGGTCTGCTCTCCCGTTACGATCCCGAGTGGGGCGGGTTCGGTTCGGCACCCAAGTTCCCCCAGGCGTCGATGACCGAGTTGCTGCTACGGGCCTGGGCGGCAGGCGGCCTCCGCGACCCAGCACTCGGCGATGCGGCCGTCACCACCCTCGACGCCATGGCCTCGGGAGGCATCTACGACCACCTCGGCGGGGGCTTCGCCCGCTACGCCACCGATCGGAAGTGGCTGGTCCCCCATTTCGAGAAGATGCTCTACGACAACGCCCTGCTGGCCCGGGTGTATCTGCATGCCTGGCAGCTCACCGGCGCGCCCCGCTACCGCCAGGTCGTCACCGAGATCTTCGAGTACCTCCTGGCCCCGCCGGTGCGCCAAGGCGGCGCCGGTTTCTCCTCGGCGGAGGACGCCGACAGCGAAGGGGTGGAGGGGCGCTACTACGTCTGGGATGCCGCCGACGTGGAAGCCGTAGCCGGGCCCATCACCGCCGCCTGGTACGGGGTCAGCGATGGCGGCAACTGGGAGGGCCACAACATCCTGTGGCGCCCTCAGCGTGGGGACCTGATCCGGCCCCCCGAGGTCAGTGCCGGCCGGCGGGCCCTGCTCGCCGAGCGGGACCGGCGGGTCCGTCCCAGCCTGGACGACAAGGTGCTGACGGAATGGAACGCCATGGCCATCGCCGCCCTGGCCGAGGCGGGCGCGGCCATGGCGGTACCGGCGTGGGTCGCCGCCGCCGAGGATGTGGGGAATTTCCTCCTCGGTGCCCTCCGGCGTCCCGACGGGCGCTGGCTGCGCGCCTGGCGAGCGGGCCAGGCCGCCCATCCGGCCTACGCCAGCGACCATGCCTGGATGGTCGAGGCCTGTACCCGTCTGGCCGAGGCGACCGGGAAGGCGTCGTGGATCGCCGAGGCCCGAACCGCGGCCGACGCCCTCATCGAGCTGTTCTGGGACCCGACCGAGGGCGGGTTCGCCACGACCGGCTTCGACGCCGAGGTCCTCATCGCCCGTCCCAAGGAGACCTATGACGGGGCCACGCCGTCGGCCAACTCGGTGGCCGCCGCCGCCCTGTTCCGGCTCGGGGCACTCACCGGGGAGGACCGCTACCGCCAGCGGGCTGCCGAGGTGGTCTCGGCCATGGGACCTGCCCTGGGGCGGGCACCGACGGCGTTCACCGGCCTCGTCGCCGCTGCCGAGCTGGATCGCCGGGGGATCACCGAGGTGGTGGTCACCGGTGACCGTCAGGATCTGGTCGAGGTGGTGACGGCCGGTTACCGCCCGGGGGCGGTCCTGGCGTGGGGCGAGCCGTTCGACTCCCCCCTGTGGGAGGGGCGCACCGGGGCCGGCACCGACGGGCTGGCCTTCGTGTGCCGGGACTTCACCTGCGCCGCGCCGACCGGGGACGCCGCCGACCTGGCGGGCCAGCTCGACCCCGGTGGTTCCGCGACGATCGGTGGTCCCGCGGGGTGACTCCTGTCTCGCCGGCGGCCGTCGGGGGATACGCTCGGTGGTGCTCAGCACCCATCCGATGACACGAGGGACAGCCGGTCCCGGAGCCCAGGCCTGTGGACCAGGCTGGGGACAGGCGGGGGATCTCCAAGATCAGGCTCAACGCGGACCCATGATTCGAGAGGCATCCGTTACGATTTCGCGGCCGCACCCGCTTCCGACCATCCACCATCAGGAGTCCGCCAACCGTCACCATGTCTATCGTGTCGACCTCCACCGCACCCGATTTCGGGACGCTCGCCAAGGATGTGCCCCGCCTGAGTGCCGCCCCTGGGACGGCCTTGGAGTTGCTGGTCCTGGCCGCCGACGGCGGGCAGTGCGCCGGCATCGACCTCGAGTCCGGTGCCCTCGTTCGGGCCTGGTGCGCGGTGCAGGGCGAGCGTCGCCCCCGGCCCTATGACGTCGTCTCCGTCACCCTGGCCGAAGACATCGACGCCGTACCCGATCCCTCCGAACCCGAGGCCCTGGTCCTCGACGACGCCCCTGAGGTCGTCGGGCGCATCACCGGCCGGCGGGCCGAGCGCCTGCTCCGCCCGCTCCTCCACCCCCGGGGCCGGCCCCTGCTCGGCTTCCACGCTCCGGCGGTACCGTTCTGGGAACGCCGCGCCGACCATCCGTCGATCACCCTCGTTGAGCCCGAGGGGGGGATCTCCCTCCGCCGGGAGGGGACGTTCCTGGCCTGCCGCTTCGGGTGGCTGGGCACGGTCCGGGAATTGGCCTGCCTCGATCGGCGCATCGCCGCCGAGATGGATGACGCCGGCGCCACCCACCGGGTGGGCGACAAGGGTGACCGCCTGGTGGTCGCCCTCACCCCGCCGATCGACGGTCACTGCCACAAGGTCGTCGAGACGGTCCTTCCCCGCTCCTGAGGGGATCGGGGCCGGCGTGGCACGCCGGCTGGGCGGCTCAGGGGGCGTAGCGGGCGGCGAGGTCCTCAGCCATCCCCCACCCGAAGGCGATGAGCACGTCCTTGCGCTCATGGTCCAAACCCTCGAAGAAGGCGGCGACCCCGGCGGGAACGGTGTCCGGCTTGGCCGCCGAGAAGTCGAACAGCCCCGGCGACTCACCGTTGCCGGTGACCACGAAGGTCCGGTCGTTGATCCGGCCCTCCGCCCCGAAGCGCTTGGCCAGGCGGCGGCTCCAGGCCCGCTCCTCGCCGCTCGGCTTGTGGTCCTGACGGGGGCAGACATCGTTGAGGCCCTTGAAGGCAGCGAAGGCGCCCGGATCGATGAAGCGGGTGCCGATGAGCACGTCCTCATCGGGAAACGCCAGCACGGCCCGGCGGAACTGATCCGCGATGACCGCCTTGAGGACCTGATCACGCTTGGCGTTGCGCTTGGTGGAGGCGAGACCCCACAGCAGGCAAGGCGTGCCCCCGATCCGCTCCAACGTGCAGAACGAGAACCCGACCAGCTTGGTCCCGTCCCGCGCCTGGGTGACCAGAACCCACTCCTCGGCCTGTTTGGAGAGAAGTCCGATATCGAACCCCGCGGGTCCGTCGGTCACGATGTCCGCCATCTCCGTCAGCTCACTGTCCGCTAGGGCGGTGCAGTCCTTGGTGTCGACTTCGAGCGTCATCGTTGCTCAGACTCTCCTCATCACTCTCGAACGTCGGCCCCAGGCTACGCGCTCGGGGCAGGTTTGTTCCACAGACACCCCTCCCCGAGCAGGACACGCAGCTCGGCGACGAGGCCATTGCTGGTGTCGACACTGTGTTCGAGCCCCAATCGGATGCACTTGGTGCCGACGTGCAGGAACACCGGAGAAGGCCCCGGATGGTCAACCAGGATGGCGCGAAGGTGGTCGACCCTCTCGTCGGAAAGGGCATAGAGGGGCAGGCCCAGATGGAGCGCTTCGGTGCCCGCGGCGGTCAGCTCGGGCCGCTTGAGCTCCATGCAGATGAGCTTGGCCTGGTCCTCCTTGGCGTCCAGGCGGCCCTTCACGCAGATCACCGCATCGTCGGCCAGCAGGTAGCCGAACTCGCTCATGGTCCGGGGGAACACCCAGGCCTCGATGCTCGACTGCAGATCCTCGAGGACGAACGTCGCCATCAGATCGCCCTTCTTGGTGTACTTGCGGGTCAGGCCGGTGATCACACCGCCGACCCAGCGGATCCCGGCCGCCTCCTTGGTCTCGAGCAGCTCGGCGATGCTCAGGTCGGTGTGACGGGCCAGGGCCGCCTCCACCCCCAGAAGGGGGTGGTCGCTGACATAGAGGCCGAGCATCTCCTTCTCGAACGCCAGGCGTTGCGACTTGTCGAACTCGCGGTCGGGGATGGGCAGGCGGGCGTCGTCGAAGCCACCGGCGATGGGCTCCCCGAGCGATTCGAACAGGCTCATCACGCCCTGGTCCGCCTCCCGGCGCCGGGCCAGGGTGCGCTCGATGATCTGCTCGAACACCACACACAGACCCTGGCGGGGATGGCCCACGGAGTCGAACGCGCCCGCCTTGATGAGCGACTCGACGGTCCGCTTGTTGAGCACGACCGGGTCCACCCGGTTGGCGAAGTCGTAGAAGTCGGCGAAAGGACCGCCTCGCTCCCGCTCGCTCACCAGCCGTTCCACCAGCCCCGAACCGACGTTGCGGATGGCGGACATCCCGAACGGTATTGATCCCTTGGCGTTGACCCCTCCCCCCCGCAACGCGGTGAACTCCGAGGCAGACAGGTTGATGTCGGGGACGAGCACCTCGATGCCCCGGGCCCGGCACTCCGCCAGGTACATACCGGTCTTGTCCTTGTCGTCCTTGACGCTGGTCAACAATGCTGCGAAGTACTCGGCCGGATGGTGGGCTTTCAACCATGCTGTCTGGTAGCTGACGTAGCCGTAGCCAAAGGCGTGGCTGCGATTGAAGGCATAGTCGGCGAAAGGCTCGATGATGTCCATCCACTTGGATCCGAGCTCCCTCCCGTATCCGGTGCGCTCACAGCCGTCGATGAACTTCTGGCGTTCGAGGGCCATGATCTCGCGAACCTTCTTGCCCGCCGCCTTCCGGAGGTTGTCGGCCTCCGTGAGGGAGTACCCGGCGAACTTCTGCGCCACGCGCATCATCGATTCCTGGTAGATGCAGAGCCCGTAGGTCTCCCCCAGGACCTCTTCGGCGTCGGGGTGGAGGTACTCGACCGGCTTGCGGCCATTCTTCCGGTCGGCGTAGTCGTAATGCATGTTGGCCGCCATGGGCCCGGGTCGGTACAGAGCCACCAGGGCGGCGACGTCTTCGAACTCGGTTGGCGCCAACGACCGCATCAGGGCCCGCATGGGTGTGCCCTCGAGCTGGAAGACTCCGATGGAATCGCCCCGCTGCAACATGGCGAACACTTCATCGTCATGGAGATCCACGTTGTCGATGTCGGGACGTTCCCCGGTGCTGGCCTCGATGAGGTCCAGGGAACGTTCGATGACCGAGAGGTTGCGCAGACCGAGGAAGTCCATCTTGAGCAGGCCCAGCTCTTCGACACCGTGCATCTCGTACTGGGTGACGATCGGGGCGTCCTCGGGTTTGCCGCCCGCCACCGGTTTGCGCTGGATGGGCAGGTACTCGGTGAGGGGGTCGGCGGAGATGACGACGGCGGCGGCGTGGATGCCGTCCTGGCGGCGCAGACCTTCGAGGCCCTTGGCCACGTCGACGACCTTGGCCACGTCAGGGTCGGCGGCGTACATCTCCCGCAGCTCGGTAGCCGTCCGGTATCCGTCGGTGTGCTTGGGATGCTGCTCGAAGCAGGCCCACAGAGGCGTGTCCCGGCCCATGATGAGCGGGGGCATGGCCTTGGCCACGCGGTCGCCGAGCCCATAGGGGTAACCGAGGACACGCGCCGCGTCACGGACCGCGGCTCGCGCCTTGATGGTGGAGAAGGTGACGATCTGGGCCACGTGGTCCCAGCCGTAGCGCTCGGCCGCGTACTTGATCATGTCCGAGCGATAGCGTTCGTCGAAATCCATGTCGATGTCAGGCATCTGCCTGCGGCCCGGATTCAAGAACCGTTCGAAGAGCAGGTCGTAGGCGATGGGGTCCAGGTCGACGATCTGCAGGCAATAGGCCACGCAACAACCGGCCGCGCTGCCCCGGCCGGGTCCCACCCGGATCTTGTGGTCCCGGGCGTAGCGGATGAGGTCCCAGACGACGAGGAAGTAGTCCGAGAAGCCCATCGACGAGATGATGCCCAGCTCATGCTCGAGCCGCTCGGTGACCTTGACCGGCAGCTGCGACCCGTACCGGGAGGCCGCTCCGTCATAGGCGAGATACCGGAGGTAGGCGTCGGCGTCATCAAAGCCGGCGGGGCGGGGGAACGACGGCAATTGCGGCTTGCCGAACTCGATGGTGACGTCCGCCCGCTCGGCTATCCACAAGGTGTTGTCGCACGCCTCGGGGTAGTCGGCGAAGAGCTGGCGCATCTCTGCCGCGCTCTTCAGATAATGCTCGTCCCCCTCGAACTTGAACCGTTTGGGATCGTCCATGGTCGAGCCCGTCTGCACACAGAGGAGAGCATCATGAGCGATGGCGTCCTCGCGGTTGGTGTAGTGGCCGTCATTGGTGGCCAACAGAGGGGCCTTGATCCGCTTGGCGATCTCGATCAACTGAGGGTTGGTCTGGCGCTGGGCAGCCAGGCCGTGATCCTGGAGCTCCACGAACAGGCTGTCGCGCCCGAAGATGTCCTGGAGGCGCGCCGCCAACTTCGTGGCCTTGTCGGTGTCACCCTTCAGCAGCGCCTGGAGGACGACCCCGCCGAGGCAACCGGTGGTGGCGATGACCCCTTCGTGGTACTGCTCAAGCATGTCCCAGTCGCAACGTGGCTTATAGAAGTAACCCTCGAGATAGGCGTCGCTGCTCAATTTCAACAGGTTCTTGTAACCCGGATTGCTCTCCGCCAGGAGGGTCAGGTGGTAGTACAGCTTCTCCCCGCCATCGCCGTCGCCGCCCCCGTCGTCGAGCCGCCCCCGGCGCACGGGCCGGTCGTGGCGGGACTCGGCGGCCATGTACGCCTCGGTGCCGATGATGGGCTTGATGCCCTGCGCTCGGGCCGCCTTGTAGAAGTCGAGGACGCCGTACATGTTCCCGTGGTCGGTGATGCCGACCGCGGGTTGGCCGTCGGCCACGGCCCGGGCCACGACCTCGCCCACCCGTGCAGCCCCATCGAGCATGGAGAACTCGGTGTGGTTGTGCAGATGGGTGAACGACGAGCCCACGACGACCTCCAGGGCTGATGGGTGACGGGCCGGGTACGCCACCGCCGGGTTCTCCACAAGACCTGTGGGCTAGTCTGTGGACAAGTTACAGCGGTGTGATTCCCTCGTTGGCGAGGCTAGCGCGCCGGGGTGACGACCGGTACGGGCCCTCTGGATTGACCGGTCGAAGGAGACGTCTGATGACCGCCACGGTGCGCTACATCCTGTGGTCAGGATTCATGGCCCAGTGCGCCGACCTGTGCGTCCAGCTGGCCGAGCGTTCCCCGACCTGAGCGGTCCGGGCCGGCTCAGAGGTAGGTGCCACCGGGACCGGAGTCCTGCTGGGCGGCGGGAAGGCTGCGCTGGCGCATCTGGTCCAACTGGGCTCGGGCTTCCATCTGTTGGGCGAACAGGGTGGCCTGGATCCCGTGGAACAACCCCTCCAACCAGCCCACCAGCTGGGCCTGGGCGACACGGAGCTCCCCTTCGCTGGGGATCTCGTCCTCCTTGAACGGGGAGGTCATCCGGGCCAGCTCTTCTCGCAGGTCCGGCGACAGACCGTCCGCCAGCTCCACGATGGAGGTGTCGTAGATCTCCCGCAGCCGGCTGCGGCTGGCGTCATCGAGCGGCGCCTGGCGCACCTCGTCGAGCAGTTGCTTGATCATCGAGCCGATGCGCATGACCTTGGCCGGATGCTCCACCGCTTCCGAGTTGGAGTCGTCGGCGTCCGTCGCATCCGGCTCGGTGACGACCACGAGGTCGGCAGGGGACATTTCGTCGGCTGGCATGGCCCCATTCTTCCCGTCCCTGGCCGCCTTCGTCGAGCGGCTCCGGAATCGACGACACAGGCGCGGCAGGCGGGGCGGGCCAGGGCCCCGGCGACCGGGACGGCGGTGCGGGTCCGGCCTGAACCCTTTGTACCGGTTGGCGCAGGGTTGCGAGCCGTCGGTTCCGTCTGGCGGTACAAGCGGCGCGCAAGGCCGAAAATACCGGTACAAAGGGTTCACACCACCCAGGCGGAACCCAGTCGGCGAGCGGCCCGGGACGGAGGCGCCTCAGGCCCCGGCGGCCACCAGCGGCACCCACATCTCGTCCGCCGTCAGGGAGCCGTGCATCGACACCAGGCGGGACTCACCCGGGTCGGCACCCTCCAGGTAGGCGACCTGGCCTCGCGCCACCAGGGCCACGTCCCCCAGCCGGGACCGGATCCGCTCGTCGAGGGGCCCGCCGTACCAGCCCTCGGCGTCGAGATCGTCGATGGTGCGCACCCACGCGTCGGCGCCGCACCACTCCCGACAGGCCTCGAGCAGCTCCGCAGCCCGACCATCGGCCGCGTGGAGCCAGCGGAACCGGGCCTCCCCACTGACCATCGCGGTCAGGGCCAGGATCTCCGGCGAGAGGCTCTTGGCCCTGGCGCCCACATCCACCTGCCCGTGGTCGGCGGTGACGACCAGGGCCGCTCCGGGAGGCAGCCGGTCGATGATGGCGGCCACCAGGCCGTCGATGGCGGCCAGCTCGGCGTCGTAGTGCTCGCCCAGTCCGGTGACGTGCGCGGTCTTGTCCAATCCGTCGTAATAGGCGTACACCAACGGCTCCCCGGCCGCCAGAGCCCGCCCGATCTCCACGCCGATGCCCGAGGCGGTGGCCCATCCGACCATCCGGCCGCCACCCAGATGGGCCTGGCTGAACCCGGTGCCGGCGAACTCCATGCGGCTGATCACCGGGACCGGTCGGCCGCCGAAGGCGGGGCGGGGCTGGAAGGCGTGGGGCTGGATGGACTTGCGGGCGTCGCCGCTGAGTGTACGCCACCGCAACACGTTGAGCACCTCGGGTCCGGCGGTGGGATGGGTGACCCGGAGGCGGAAGCCGACCATGCCGTGGTCGGCCGGGGCGGCTCCGACGGCGATCGAGGTGAGGGCCGTGGCGGTGGTGGTCGGCACCACCGAGGTGATGGCTCCGCCGGCCATGGCGGCCAGAGTGGGGGCCAGATGGCGCCGGGTGGCCAGCTGGCGCCACCCGAGCCCGTCGACGACGAGGAGGACGACCTGGGCGGCGCTGGCCGCCGGTTCGGGGAACCATGCCGGTCTCTGTCCCGGAGCCGCCAGGAGCCCGGGGACGACACCGATCAGGCTGGACCCTCCGTAGTCCGCCAGCACAGGGACGTCGGGCGAGGCGGCAGCGGCGGCGGCGGACGGGGAGGGCGCAGCGCCAGGAGAACCGGTCGGCATCCCGCCACGTTAGAACCCGACCTGGGGACCCGACCCGAGCACCCCGCCCGAATACCCGACCTCGACGCGGATGGGAGCGGACCCCCTCTCGGCCGGCGTGGGGGCCTACGATGGTGGCGTGAAGGTCTCCACCCGCGGCGACTACGCCAGCCGGGCACTGCTCTCGTTGGCGCTGCACGCCGGTTCCACCCAGCCCACCTCGGTGCGCGACATCGCGGAGCGGACCGGGCTCCCCCAGCCTTACCTGGAGCAGATCCTGCTGGCCCTCAAGGGGGCGGGTCTGGTGCGCTCCAAGCGAGGGGTAGGAGGCGGCTACGTGTTGGCCCGGCTCCCGGCGGAGATCAGCCTGGGCCAGATCGTCAGTGCCGTAGAGGGACCGATCGTGGCGGGCGACTTCGGCGAACCCCACCAGAACGGGGCCTGCGACCACGAGGGTCAGTGCGTGCTCCTGGCCGTGTGGGCGGATGCCGGCGAGACCATGCGGCGTCACCTCGATTCGCTCAGCCTGGCCGACATGGTGGCCCGGGCCAGCGGATCAACGACCCAGGGGATCGGGCCCGCCCCCGTCGTTCCTGTCGGCTGACCTGGTGGGCGAAGGAGACGAAGACCAGGGGTCGGCGACCTCCGAGACCGAACCCGAGAACCCACCGGAGAACCCTCCCGGCTACCCCGGCCAGTGGGAGACCGACGTCATCCTGGCCGACGGTGCCACCATGCATGTGCGTCCCATCCGCCCGGCGGACGGTCCCGCCATCCAGGCCCTCCACCAGAGGCTCTCGGCCGAGACGATCTACTTCCGGTTCTTTACGCCCCTCTCGACCCTGTCACCCCGCCTGCTGGCCCGCTTCGTACAGGTGGACTACGCCGACCGTTTCGCTCTCGTCGGGGTTCTCGGCGATGACATCATCGCCGTGGCTCGCAGCGAGCGCCTGCCCGCCCTCGGTGACGGCGAGGCGGACGGTGAGGTCGAGGCCGAGGTCGCCTTCCTGGTCGACGACGTCCATCAGGGACGGGGCATCTCGACGGTCCTGCTCGAGCACCTGACCGCCATTGCCGCCGCCTCGGGTGTCACGCGCTTCGTGGCCGACACCCTCCCGGACAACAAGCGCATGCTGCGCGTGTTCCATGATGCCGGCTTCGACGATCAACGCCACTTCGCTGACGGAGTCGTCCGGGTGGCCTTTCCTATCCAGCCGACCGAGGCATCGCTCAACGTGGCTCACGACAGGGAACGGCGAGCGGCGGCCCGCTCCGTCCGCCGCCTCCTCGCGCCCCGCACGGTGGCGGTGATCGGGGCCAGCACCCGCCCCACGCTCGGGCGGGTCCTGCTGCGCAGCATCCTCGACGGCGACCCCCAGGTCACGGTCTATCCCGTCAACCCCCACGCCCACGCCGTCGGTGGGGTCCGCGCCTACCCGACGGTGCTCGACGTTCCCGACAGCGTGGATCTGGCCGTGATCGTCGTGCCCGCCCCCCAGGTCGCCGCCGTGGTCGAGCAGTGCGCCCGCAAGCAGGTCGGCGGACTAGCCATCATCTCGGCTGGATTCGCCGAACGTGACGCCGACGGCGCCGCCCTCGAGCGCAAGATCGTGACCGAGGCCCGGCGCAACGGCATGCGGGTCATAGGTCCGGCTTCGATGGGCGTCCTCAACACCGATCCGACGGTGAACCTCAACGCCACGTTCTCCCCCAGCTCGCCACGTGGGCGGATCGGATTCGTCGCCCAGTCCGGTGCCCTCGGGGTGGTGCTCCTCGACGAGATGGCCCGCCGGGGCCTCGGGGTGTCCACCTTCGTGTCGGCCGGCAACAAGGCCGATGTGAGCGGCAACGACCTGCTCCAGTACTGGGACGAGGATCCGGCCACCGACGTGGTCCTCATGTACATCGAGTCCTTCGGGAACCCTCGCACCTTCGCCCGGGTGGCCCGGCGCGTAGCTCGCAACAAGCCGATCGTGGCCGTCAAGAGCGGGCGCTCCCCGGCCGGCTCGGCGGCAGCAGGCGCCCACCGGCCGGTCCAGGGCGACAATGTTGTCGACGCCTTGTTCCGCCAGGCCGGCGTCCTGCGCACCGAGACGCTCGAGGAGCTCTTCGACGTGGCCCAGCTCCTCGCGTCCCAACCCCTGCCCGGAGGACGCCGGGTGGCGATCGTCACCAATGTCGGCGGTCCCGCTGTTCTCGCCGCCGACGCCTGTTACGCCGCCGGCCTCGAGGTGGCGACACTGTCGGAAGCCACCGAGGACCGCATCCGGGCCCTGACCGGCCCTGGGGACCATCCGGTAGGAGGTTCCCAGAGCACCAACCCGGTGGGCCTCCCGCCCGACGCGTCGCCGTCGTTGTTCCGTCACGTGCTCACCGCGGTCCTGGCCGACCAGAACGTCGACGCCGGATTGGCCCTCTACACGTCGCCCATGGCCGCCCCGATCCAGGCCGTCACCGAGGCCTTGGGGGAAGCGGCCACCCCCACCAAACCGTTGCTGGCCTGCGCCTTCGGTCGGCGCCAGTTGCTCGATGGCGGCACCGGCCGGCCGAGGATTCCCGCGTTCGCCTTCCCCGAGGCAGCCGCCCGGGCCCTGGGCCTCGTGGCCCGGTACGCCGAGTGGCGGGCCCAGCCGCCCAGCGCTCCGGTGGATCTCGGGCCGGTGGACACCGAAGGGGCCCGGCGCCAGGTCGGGGCGTGGCTGTCCGAGGCCGGTCCACCGGCCGACGAGCCGGGGGCGCCTCCCGAGCGGCAGCTGGGGCCCGAGAAGACCGCCTCCCTGCTTGCCCGCTACGGCGTCCCGGTCGCCGAGGAGGCCACCGCCGCCTCCCTCGAGACCCTGCCGGTGGCAGTGACGGTGACCCAGGATCCGCAATTCGGGGCCTTGATCTCGGTCGGCACCAGCAATCGCTTCGGCGAGACGCCCCGGCCCACGGCCGGCCGAGCCGCTCCGCTCAGCGAGGCCGATGTGGCCGAGCTGGTCGACGAGGCGGTCGCCGCCGGTCGCCCTGACGACGACCGGTGGGGCACCAACGAGGTGGCTGCGGTGCGCGACGTGGTGGCCCGCGTCGGCCGGTTGGCCGAAGATCTCCCCGAGGTGGTCGACCTGGTCATCAACCCCCTGCTCGTCGACCACGGCCGGGCCGTGGCCACCGCCCCGGCCGCCAGGCTGCGGGTGTGGCTCCCCCACCCCGAGCTGGCCATCCGCCGCCTGTCCTAAGCTAAGACCCGCAGCACCCACGCCGGGCCGCCTGCCTCGGCAGGACCGTCGGGACAGAGACCGAGTCGTGAGGTCACACGTTGAAGCGGAACTCCACGGGGCGATTCGCTGACCTGCGGTAATGCGCTGAATGGTGGTCTGACCTGCACGTTCACTGTTCACAACTGTTCACCAGTTGCCAGCGTTTCTCACCCTTCTGAGGACTAGCTGAGGACCAGCTGAGGACTCACGCCGCCTTCGGCCGTGCCCGCATCGTCCGCCGGTCCGCCTTGCTCAGCCCGCCCCACACGCCCTCCAGCTCGCCCCCCTGGTCGAGCGCCCATGCCCGGCAGTCGTCGACCAC
>JBPCNZ010000080.1:0-19674 GCA_051000755.1 Acidimicrobiales bacterium
CCAAGGCACCGACCCGACGTGGACGCTCGCGCGTCGCGAAGTCATCGAGATCCAGTTCCCGCTGGTGGCCTCCAACCCGTTGATGGGCAATGCCGTCTCGCCGTGCGACTGCCTCAAGGCCTTCACCAAGGTCATCGACACGTTCGACAACCCGGTGCTCAAGCCCTTCATCGAGGTCGTGGTGGGCGTGGCCCCCGGCGTCGCCCCGCCTCCCGCTGCCGCCCGCTCCCGCGCCCGCCCCGGCCCCGGCCCGCCCGGCCAAGCCCACGGCGGCCTCAGGCGACCGGGTTGGCCACCGTCTTCCACTCCCGGGCGGCCAGATAGGGGGAGAAGTGGCCCCCGATGTGGTCCCAGTCGGCGTCGGTCTTGGGCCGTCGGAGCTCGTAGAGGTGGGGGAACTCCGCCCACCCCGCCACCAGGTCCCACAGCCGCCCCGCGGCCTCGCCGGTGGGGGCGGGGACCACGACGGGGCCGAAGAGCCACGCGTCGGCGCCCTTGTCGGCCCCGGTCAGGCGGAGCGTCGGCACCCCGTACCCGCCGGCGCCGACCACCCGGCGGTGGTCGGCCAGGACCTCGTCGGTCGTGGTGGGGTCGTCGACGGCCCGACCGACCATGGCCGGATCGAAGCCGGCCTCGGCCGCCACCTCCTCGGCCACCTCCCGGCGGTGCACCGCCCGCCCGTCGACGTGCAGGGCCCGGCCGGCCGCCTCGTACCACCGGTCGACGGCGTCCTCCCCCTCCCGGGAACCCTCCCCACCGCCCTCGCGCCGGGCCATGGCCGCGACCCGCAGGAGGGACCAGCCGTAGGACCAGGGCCGCTCCCAGGGGTGCTTCTTGGTCTCCTCCCGGTTGATCTCCTCGAGGGAGAAGAACCCCCAGCGGACGGTGACGTCCCGCACCGCCCGAACCTCCCGGATCCACCGGCTGGACTGGTAGGCCCAGGGGCACATCACATCGAAATAGAACGCGACGTCGGTCACCCCTCGCAGCCTACGCTCGGCCGCCTGGATAGGCTCTGGAATGGCTCGTCATGACAAGTTCGGGACCCTGGCCCTCACCTTCGACGATGTTCTGTTGGTTCCCGGCGCGTCGGATGTCCTTCCCGCCGACGCCGATACGACGGGCTGGTTGACGCCGCAGATCGCCCTGGCCGTCCCCCTGGTGTCGGCGGCCATGGACACCGTCACCGAGTCCCGCCTGGCCGTGACCCTGGCTCGCCTGGGGGGCATGGGCGTGTTGCACCGCAACCTGTCGATCGAGGACCAGGCGGGCGAGGTGACCAAGGTCAAGCGTTCGCAGGCGGGAATGACCGCCGACCCCGTCACCGTCGCCCCCGGCGCCACCCTCACGTCGGCTCGGAGCCTCATGACCGCCAACGGGATCTCCGGTCTGGTGATCGTCGATGACGACCGTCGCCCCACGGGCATCATCACCGGCCGGGACCTGCGCTTCGAGGATGACGGGGATCGGCCCGTGCGTGAGGTGATGACGACGGAGGTGGTCGTCGCCCCCGCCGGGATCGCCCTGGACCAGGCGTCACAGCTGCTCGGCCGGCACAAGATCGAGAAGCTCCCCCTCGTTGACGGCGATGGGCGCCTGGTCGGGCTGATGACCAAGGGCGACCTCGAACGTCACACCGAGGATCCCGACGCCACCGTCGACGAGCTCGGACGTCTCCGGGTGGCCGCTGCCGTAGGGGTCGGGGATGAGGCGGTCATGAGAACCGAGATGCTGATCGACGCCGGCGTCGACGTGATCGTCGTCGACACCGCCCACGGGCAGGCCACGTCGGTCATCGACACCGTCCGGACCGTGGCCAAGCAGTGGCCCGATGTGGGCTTGCTGGCGGGTAACATCGCCACCGCCGAAGCCGCCGAGGCCCTCTTCGATGCGGGCGCCCAGGGAGTGAAGGTCGGCGTCGGCCCCGGCGCCATCTGCACCACCCGGGTGGTGGCTGGCGTCGGTGTCCCGCAGATCTCCGCCGTCTACGACGTGGCCGAGGTGGGCCGGCGGCGGGGGGGCACCGTGATCGCCGACGGCGGCGTGCAGTCATCGGGCGACGTGGCCAAGGCCATCGCCGCCGGCGCCGATGTGGTCATGCTCGGCAGTGCTTTCGCCGGGACCGACGAGACGCCCGGCGAGCTGATCCACCTGTCGGGCGAGCAGTTCAAGGAGTACCGCGGCATGGGGTCGCTGGGGGCCATGGCCAACCGGTCCTACTCCAAGGACCGCTACTTCCAGGCCGACGGGCGGCCGGTCGACAAGTTGGTCCCCGAGGGCATCGAGGGCCGGGTCGCCTACAAGGGTCCGCTGGAGGCTGTGGTCTGGCAGTTGGTCGGGGGGCTGCGGTCGGCGCTCGGCTACTGCGGCACGGCGACACTGAAGGAGCTGCAGCGCGAGGGCCGCTTCGTGCAGATCACCGCCGCCGGCCTGCGCGAGTCCCACCCCCACCACATCACCATCACCAAGGAAGCCCCCAACTACCGGTTGTGACGGTCCCGTTCGCGGCGCACCGTCGCCCGCTTCCCCCGAATCGTCGCTCCCCGCATGGCATCGACGACCTCGTCGGCGGCCCCGTCGGGAACCTCGACGAGGGAGAACCGCTGGGCGATCTCGATGGCGCCGATCTGGCGGCCGCTGAGCGAGGACTCCCCGGTGATGGCGCCGACGAGGTCCTGGGGTCGGACCCCACCTTCCCGGCCGGCCCCCACGAACAGGCGGGTCATCCCGTTCGACGGGACCCGTGACCCGCGGGTGGTGCCGGGCCGCGCTCCGGTTGGTTCGCGCTCCGGTTTCGGGGCGATCTGGGGAATGTCCTCCTCGTCATCGGGAGCACCCCCGGCATCGTGGGCCACCTTGACGGCGGCGAGCGCCACTTCCATCAGGTCGAACTCGTCGGCGAGGGACTCGACCACCACGCGCTGGCCGTCGAGGTCGTCGGTGAGGATGACCTCGCGGATGGCCGCCCTGGTCAGGTCGAGTCGACGGGCCCGCAGGTCGGCGACGGTCGGAACCTTCTCGATGGCGATCTTGCGCTTGGTGGCCCGTTCGATGGTCTTGAGCATCCGGTGCTCGCGAGGCTCGGCCAGGGTGATGGCGACGCCTTCCCGGCCCGCCCGCCCGACGCGACCGATTCGGTGAACGTAGGACTCGGCCGACGACGGCACGTCGTAGTTGACGACGTGGGTGAGCTGGTCGATGTCGAGGCCGCGGGCGGCCACGTCGGTGGCGATGAGCAGATCGGCGGTACCGGAGCGGAGGCGGCCCATGACGCGGTCCCGCTGTTCCTGGCTCATGCCGCCGTGGAGGGCCTCGGCCCGGTAGCCCCGCCCGTTGAGCGTCTCGGTCAGGCGGTCGACCTCGTCGCGGGTCCGGCAGAACACCAGGGCCGCGGCTGGCGATTCCACGTCGAGGACCCGGCCCAGGGCGGCCGATTTGTGGGCCCGCTGCACGACGTACGCACTCTGGCGAACGAGCGGGTCGCCGCCCATGGCGGTGGGGTCGGCGGAGATCTCGATGCGAACCGGGTCGCGCAGATGGCGTCGGGCGATGCCGTCGATGCGCGGCGGCAGGGTGGCGGAGAACAGCACCGTCTGGCGGGATTTCGGCGTCTCGGCCAGGATGGACTCGAGGTCGTCGGCGAAACCCATGTCGAGCATCTCGTCGGCCTCGTCGAGGACGAGCGTGGTCAGGCCTTGGAGGTGGAGGGTTCCCCGGTTGATGTGGTCGAGCGCCCGCCCGGGGGTGGCCACCACCACATCGACGCCATTGTCCAAAGCCCGGAGCTGACGACCGATCGGGGCACCGCCGTAGATGGGCAGCACCCGGGCGCCCAGCTCCCGGCCGTAGCGGTGGGTCGCCTCCGACACCTGCACGGCCAGCTCCCGGGTGGGCACCAGGATGAGAGCGACCGGTTCGGAGCCCCGTTGGCCCAGGTGCTCCAGGATGGGGAGGGCGAATGCCGCCGTCTTGCCCGTCCCTGTCGCGGCCTGGCCGAGGAGATCCCGACCGGCGAGCATGGCCGGGATGGCGGCCCGCTGGATCGGTGTGGGCTCCTCGTAGCCCAACCCGGCGAGGACCCGGACCAGCTCGGAGCGCAGGGCCAGGCCGGCGAAGCTGGCCGTCTCATCGGGTTTTGTGTCCGTCACGACGGGGCTCCTTGCCGCTCCCGGGTCAGGCGCGGACGCCGCATCTTAGGAGCAAGACCAGCGGACCAGGTGTGGTGGTCTGCCCCCCACGGGTAGGACCTCTGGCATGCGACGCCGGTCCGCAGCAGCGGCGGTCGGAGCATTGGTGGTGTTCAGCGGGTGCGGTTCCGCCGCGCCCCGGACGGCACCGTCGACGAGCGCGGCTACCACCACCGTGGCGCCCACCACCTCGGCTCCTCCCCCGGTGACGATGACGCCGACGACCCGAGCGTCGGTGAGCGGTCCGGTTCCCGCGGGCTTCAAGGTCCAGTCGGCCACCTTTGTTTCCGTGGATCGGGGTTGGGTGTTGGGAACTGCGGCCTGTGCCTCACCGCCGTGCACCTCGATGGCGCGCACCGACGGTAACGGGCGCTGGGTCGGTGTGCCCGCCCCTCTCGATGGCCTGTCCAACGGCAGCAGCACGGCGCAGACCGGGGTCAGCGAGGTCCGCTTCGCCGACGACAGCAACGGGTGGGTCTTCGGGCCCGACCTATGGTCGACCCATGACGGGGTCACGACCTGGAACCGGGTGACGGTCGGCTCGGCGGTCTCCCAGGTCATCGCCCTGGAGACGGCCGCGGGGGAGGTCGACGCGGTTGTGACGGACTGCGCGGTGGGATCCGCCCCCTGCCCGGGCCAGCTGTGGCACGCACCCATCGGATCCGACCAGTTCACCCAGGTGCCCTCGGTGCAGTTGCCCAACGGCGTCGCCGGTCCCTCCGCCCTCGCCCTCCACGGCCGGACCGGGTATCTGGTCGCCAACCCCGAAGGCACCACCGGTGCCTCATCGACGCTTTGGGCCACCACCGATGGGACGAGCTGGAGGTCCCACCCTTCGCCGTGCGAGTCGTCCACCCTCCAATCCGTCGCCGCTGTCGACAGCCGGCGGGCCACGGCCCTGTGCGCCGGCGGGGCGGCGGCGGGCTCGACCGCCAAGACGCTGTACGGGACCGCCGACGGTGGTGCCACCTTCACGCCGGAGGGCTCTCCGCCGCCTCGAGGTGGCGACGGCGGAACGGTTGTCGCCGCCAGCGCCTCCGACCTGGCCATCGCCACTTCGTCGGCCGCCGCCGAGATCTACCGCAGCACGGACGGCGGGGCCACGTGGAGGACCGCCGTCCAGTTGGACGACGGCGGCCTGGGCTTCGGTGACTTCGGCTTCACCGACGCCACCCACGGATTCGCCGTGCACGCGCCGGCGGCCAGGGTCACCCAGGGCGGTGCCGCTGTAGGCCAGTTCGGCCCGAACCTGGCGTCGCTGTATCGGACCAATGACGGTGGTGGCACGTGGTCACCGGTCGCCATCTGAGGCCCGGCCTGGTGCTCGACTCTGGGCCCATCGTCCCCTTCTCGGCGGCGGAGGCAAGCGGTTCAATCGGGACGCCTCGGAAACTTGGTGCCCGGGGGGTAGCCTGCTCCTCACGTCGAAGGCGCCTGTTGGGGGGTGAGTTCTTGACTCGCACGGAGTTGATCGAGGCCCTTGTGGCGGCCCCGCCGGACGAGGGGGACGTCGTGTACGTGGAGCGGCGGGGGGAGCAGTACTCGTGGCGGTCCTTTGTCCCGGATGGAGACCTCGGTGCGCCGGAGGGGCCCGATGCCCACCCGGACGTGTGGATCTACAGCACCGGCCCGCGACCCACCGGCGACCCCGATCAGGTCGCGTCTTTCGTGGACGACCTGCTGGCCGAGATGGAGTCGATGATGGGGGGCGACCGCTGCCGGTGGCCACTCGACCAACCGTGGCCTGATCGCCACTGACGGCGGAGGAGGAGCGGATGGATCATCGGATCAGCGCGGAGGAGCAGGCGGCATTCCGGGGTTGCCGGCGACGCTGGGACTTCGGTTCCCCCAACCGGATGGATCTCGAACCGGCCACCCGGTCAGGGGTCTTCGATCTCGACCGGGCGGTCAAGGACGCCCTGGCCATCCACTACTTCCCGGGCATGTGGGACTGGCCTCAGGCCATCGTGGCGCCGCTCGTGATCAAGGGGTTCGAACGGTCGATGGGCGACCAGCAGGACCTCGTCACCTCCGAGCGGCCCCTCACCGACAGCGAGGCGGAACAGTGGCGCCGTGGCTTCGACGACGGCCGGCGGATGGTGGAACGCTACGCCGACTGGGCCTCCTCGATCGACCGGTTCGCCCCGGTCCGGGTCGAGTCCGAGTTCGAGGTGCAGATCCCTGATGCGGGTCGCCCGGGCAGGTCGCTGCCGACCACCACCGCCGGCGCCGTCCTCTACGTCGGCCGCCTCGACGCCCTCGTGATCGACGAGTTCGACGCCTACTGGATCCTCCGCCACCGGGTCGTCGACCGGTGGACTCCGAGGTACCAGCTGGAGCTCGACGAGGAGTCCATCGCCGCCTGTTGGGCGTGGGAGAACTTCTACATGGGCATGACGATCAACGGGACGATCGACAACGAGTTGCGCCTGGACGACGACGCCTATGACGGCTCCGCCGCGCCGCAGGGGCCGGTCGGGGCCCCGGCCGGGCGGCGGGTGGGCCAGAGCGAGGGAAGTGGGGGGGGCCGCAACATTCCCCAGCACCGCCGGATCTCGGCGGTGGCCCACGAACCGGAGTCGGTGCCTCGCGTCGAGATCGACGAGGGCCTCGGGTTCCGCCGGACGTGGATCCGGCGCAGGGATGAGGAGAAGACCGCAGCCGCGTCGAGGCTGGCGAGGGAGGCGGAGGTCATGATCGACCCGTCCGTGTTCGCCGATCCCCAGCCCTCCGACGAGCAATGTCGCCGTTGTGCATTCGTGCCACCGTGCCTGGCCCTCAACCAGGGGCAGGATCCGGCCGTCCCGTTGGCCGACGGGTACCGCCGGCGACCGGCGGAACCGGAGCACCTGGAGCGGCTGGGCCAGGTGACATGGGGTTTCGGGCGGGGCGCGGCTCCCCCGCTGTTCGGGGCGGGCCGTAAGCAGACCTAGGGAGGGAGACCTCATGGAGGGAGACACCATGGACGCAGTGATCAGGATCCGATGTCAGGCCGGTTCGCCATGACGCGGGGGAGCGGACTGCTCGCCGGCGCCGCCGCCGGGGCGGCGGGGACCACGGCCCTCAACGCCGTGACCTACCTCGACATGGCCGTGCGGGGCCGACCAACGAGCACCACCCCCGAGGACACGGTGGAAAAGCTGTCGGAGATGGCCCACGTCCCCATCCCCGGGAGGGGTGCCACCCGCAACAACCGGATCGAGGGTCTGGCCCCGCTCACCGGCCTGGCTGCCGGGCTCGGCATCGGTGCCCTGCTCGGGCGGATCCGCGCCGCCGGGTTCCGGCCCCCGTCAGCCATCACCGTGGTGGTGGCCACCGCCGGCGCCCTGGTCGGCACCAACGGCCCGATGACCGTGCTCGGGATCACCGACCCGCGGACCTGGGCCGTCAAGGACTGGGTCAGTGACATCGTGCCCCATGTGGTCTTTGGGATCGTCGCCGCCCGGGTCCTCGAGGGCCTCGATCCCTGACGGCCGGGCGTGAGTTGGACGCATAGTTGCGGAAGACGCTGCCCGAGGTGTCATCCGGAGTGGGAGAACACGAGGACCAGGTCGAGCGTCCCTTCGTTGCTGACCCGGGTGATGGCGAAGCTGGGGTCGGGGATGTGCCACAGGCTGAAGCGGATCGGGACGCTCCCGGCGACGGCGATGTTGGCCCCGTCGCGCTTGGCCTGCAGCGGGAACGTCACCTGCCGGGTGACGCCTCGAAGGGTGAGCGATCCCGTCGCCTGGGTGGCAACGGTGCCCCCGTTGGCCTCGATCAGGTCCAGTTCCAGGGGCCGCGTGAGGCTGAAGTCGCCATCGGGATGGGAGTAGGTGTCCAGCAGATGATCACGGTAGACCGTGTCGCGCCCGGCGTTGCCGCTCTTGATCGAGCCCATGTCGACCTTGATGTGGGCCGCGGCCACCATGGACTTCGAGATGACCATGGTCCCGCTCACCTTGGAGGTCTGGCCCACGGCGGTGTGGTTCTGGCCGAAGAGGACCTCCCCGACCCGGTAGTCGACCTGCGAACCCTTGGTCACGTTCCAGGTGCCGTCGATGGGCCCCGGTGCCACGCCTTGGCTCGCCGGCAGGGCCAGGAGGGCGGGTGCCTTGCCGTCTACCACGTGGAAGTACACGAAGGGCCCGGCGATGGCGGCGAACACCAGCATGGCCACCGCCCCGAGCAGCCACCCGATCCCCTGGTGGCGAGAGGTTCGCTTGATGGGCGTGCCGACCAGGGACGGCGGTAGGGCGCATTCGGCACAGGACGACAGGTGCTCGGAGAGTTGGTGCCGGTCGACGCTGGGGGCATGGTCGTCGACCAGCAACTCGGTGATCGCGGCACGGGCGCTGCTGCAGTCCATTTGACTCAGTTAATCGCCGTCCCGGTTCTTACCTACATCGAGCGGACCCAGGGGGGTGATGGCCGCGCCGTACCATCTTGCCAGCGCCTTGGCACCCGATTCGTCGTCGAGCAGGGGGATGAGGGAGTCGCGCAGGTCGAGCGGAACCTCCATGGCCGAGCCGAGGATCTGGTTGACGGCGCCGACGTGCGCCACCCGGGCCAGGATGAGGTCACCGGGCTTCCGGCCAACCGAGCCGGTGCGCTCGTCGACGCTTACGGCATCGCCGGTCAAGGTGTCGCGCAGGTCCAACCGGGAGCCCTCGTCGACGGCGGTGACCTCCCACAACCGTCGGGGTTCTTCGAGGAACGCAGTCAGCAGTTCCCGCTCGTCTGGGGGGAGCAGGTCGCTTCGTTCGGCCAGGTAACGGGCGGCCAGGCCGCCTTCCCACAGGGCCAGGTCGTTGATCATAGAGTCCACGGCCAGGCGGTCGAAGCTGGTGGAAGGCTCGGGGTCCTCGGGATCCAAAGCGGCGTCGGCCAGCGACAGCCTGACGCTCTGGTGCTCCGGGCGGGTGGCGAACAGCGCCAGTTTGAACGACAGCAGGGTGGTGCGCCCCGCCAGGGGGACGGAACGGTGCCGGGCGCAGCACTCCTTGAACTTCCGTCCCGAACCGCACGGGCACGGCTGGTTGCGCCCGGCCTGGCGGTAGGGCCGATCGAGATCGAGCAGGAAGGCCAGCACCGGGCCCTCGGGGTCGAGGTCCGGGTGGCGCAGCGACGCGATGGCGCCGGTGATGTCGCTGCGGTCGATCTGGTACCGGGAGAGGGTGGCGGCGGCCGGTCCGTAGGCCGCGTCGAGGCTCGCTCTGCGGACATGGCCCTCGGCGCTGATGACGTCCCCCTGGTTGTCCGTGGCGGAACCGGCCAGCAACCACGACGGGGCGGCTCCGCCGGGCGCCTGCTCGGCGACAAGGGTGGCGAAGTCGACCAACCGGGCCCGGTCATCCGGCGGGGCGGACTGCTGGTAGTCGGCGAACGCCAGGCCCACGGCGCTGTGCCCCAGGTCCCGGTTCACGGCTTCGGCATCGACCTCCTGGCGGGGGTCGGCAACGAAGTGAGCGAAGGCGGCGCCGACGTGGTCGAAGGCGCTGCGACAACAAGTGTCGAAGCCCCACGCCTCCTCGACCTCCTCGCGCCGCTTCTGGCGAGCCCGGTCGTAGCGGCTGAACCACGTCTGGCCCTGTCGGCCGAACGTGAAGCCACGCCGTTCGAGGCCGGCCCGCTCCAGGAGCTCACCGAGGGGCGGGACGGGACGGCGAAAGGCGTCGGCGTCGGCGGCCAGGGCGTCGAGGAGAAGCGGGAACGCTTCCTCCCCTTCATGGGGAGAGATGCGACCGTCGATCGTGGCTCGCAACCGGTCGACTTCGCGCTCGCCGTCTGCCAGCTCGCCGGCGCCGCCGACCTCCACGGTCAGCCCGAGACGGCGAAACGCCACCAGATCGCCCTCGTTGAACGGAGCCAGCCACCCTTCGGGTCCGCCGAGGGACCCGAAGGTCTCACCGACGCGAACCTCGGAGGAACGGTCGATCAGTCGGCCTTCCCCGCCGCCGAGCTCGAGGCCGTGGGGTGCGGACCAGTCGAGGGCCACGAGGTCCGGGGAGGTCCCCACCACCCCGAGGTCCAGCTCCTCCGCGCTCAGTCGATGGGTGAGCACCATGCCGTCGGTCAGGGCGGTGCTGGCGAAGACGGTGTCGCCGGTTGTGGCCCACACGTTGTCGCCCAGGAGCTCCTTTACGACCACGGCGGCGATCTCGGCGTCGTCGAGGCCCTCGTCCCTCAGGCCAACCAGGACACCTCGAGCGTCGAGCCGCTCGACCAGCACCGACGACGGCAGGGGACCCTCTCCGAGGATCGCCTGCGCGGCGTGGGTGATCTCTTCCTCGCCCGAAATGTTCATTGGTCGACCGTAGCGAACCGGCCCGACCGGGCGACCCCACCGTCACGGTCAGTCGCCCTGGTTCAGGACCCGATACCGGGGGTGGACCCTGGGAGTGAGTCCCTATTCCCCAACGGAGCAGGCCGACGGACGGTCCGACCCGGCCGCTACGCTCGGGGAAGAAGAGGGGAGGCGGGATGCAGGTGCACGTGGATCCGGAACGCTGTCAGGGGCACAGCCGCTGCTACGACCTGGCGCCGGAGGTCTTCGACGTCGACGAGCTCGGCAATGCCTTCGAACGCTACGACGGTGTGGTACCGCCCGGCCTGGAGGGCAAGGCCCGGCTGGCGGCCGCCAATTGTCCCGAACACGCCATCACCACCAAGGATTAGACGATGACCGCTGCCGTTGGTGAAGAGCGTGGACGTCCTCCGGTCATAGACTGGGCGACCGATTTCGATCACACCGACCCCGGATGGGTCAACGATCCCTATCCCATCTGGGACGAGCTGCGCCAGGGCTGCCCGGTGGCCCACACCGCACGCTACGGGGGCACCTGGCTGCCCGTCCGCCATGCCGATGTGGCGGCCGTGGCTTACGACACCGAGCACTTCACGTCCCGTTCGGTCGTGGTCAGCGAGGTCCGCCCGGGGCCGCTGGACCTGCCGGCTCCCATCGGCCTGGCCCCGCCGATCACGTCCGACCCGCCGTTCCACTCCCAGGCCCGACGCCTGCTGCTGCCCGCCTTCGCGCCCAAGGCCATCGCCGCCCTCGAGCCGCTCACCCGGGACCTGTGCCGGGAACTGCTCGACGCCACCGCTGGCCACAGCGAGTTCGATGCCGCTGTCGATTACGCCCAGCACATCCCGCTCAAGGTGATCATCGGGATGCTCGGGTTTCCCCAGGAGGACGCCGACATCTTCCGCCGGTTCATCCGCATCGTCCTCGAGGACGTCAACCAGTCACCGGAGGACCGCCAGGAGGTGATCGCCACCGGCGAGATCGACGCCTACATTGACGCCCAGATCGCCGACCACCAGGCCCGGCCGCGCCAGGACCTGACCAGCTTCCTGATGGACGCCGAGCTCGACGGCAACAAGTTGGCCCCCGAGCACATCCGCGGCACCATGGTCCTGTTGATGATCGCGGGGATCGACACCACCTGGTCGGCGATCGGGTCCGCCCTCTGGCACCTGGCCGCCCACCCCGATGACCGCCACCGGTTGGCCACCGAGGCGGAGCTCATGCCGAAGGCGGTCGAGGAGTTCCTTCGGGCCTACGCGCCGGTGACAATGGCCCGCCTGGTGGCCCAGGACTTCGAGTTCGGGGGGCAATCGCTCCACGAGGGCGACTGGCTGCTGCTGCCGTTCCCTTCGGCCAACCGCGACCCCGAGGCCTTCGCCGATGCCGACCAGGTGATCCTCGATCGGGAAGACAACCGCCACGCCGCCTTCGGGCTCGGCATCCACCGGTGCCTGGGCTCCAACCTGGCCCGCATGAAGATGCGGGTTGCCCTCTCCGAGTGGATGGCCCGCTACCCCGACTTCGAGCTCGTGGACCCCGCCGAGGTCACCTGGTCCGCCGGCCAGGTGCGCGGCCCCCGGCACATCCCTGTGCGCATCCTCGGGTCGGGCTGAGCCGGCCTTCGGGTTGGTGTCAGAACAGCGCGTCAGATCGGGGAGGCACCTCGAAGGGCTCTCGCCGGCGTGAAATGAACCGAAGACGCCGGTTCTTTCCCGCTTGCGAACCGAAGGTACTGTCAGACAGCACCTCCGGTTCACGACCGCCCGCAGACCGGTACGTTCGGTTCATCACGGGAGGGCCGGAGAGGCACCGGGAGCCGCCCAACGCCGTGCGCCCCGGAGAGCGCCCCGACGCGCACCGACCCACCCCTGACGTCGTTGGCGGGGATGGGTCGGTGAGGTCAGGGCCCGGCGTCGAGACTAAGCGCCGGGTGCGACAGGGTAGGGCGATGGTCGGAGGCGGGGCCCCAGCGCTCCGGGCCCCAGCGCCCGGCCCCAGCGCCCCGGGCCAAGCGCGCCGGGCCCCACCGTCCCGGCCCAGCCGAGGGCGCCGGCCCAGGAGGAGGTTCACACCGTGGCGTGGGATCCCTCGGCGTGCAGGGCGGCCAGTTCCTCGGCGATGATCCGCTCGTGCTCGGCGGCGTCGGCGGCTGCCGCTTTCGGGTTCCAGTGCCCTTTCATCAGCAGGGTGGCGGGGATGAACAACACCGCCCCCGCGAAGCAGATCCAGTACCAGTTCTGCCACTGGCCGGGGGCGTCCTTGGCTGCCTTCTCGACTGCGGGGGCGTGGGTCTTGAGGTACGAGGTGACCAAAGGCGGCACCGCTCCGAGTGCCTTCAACGAGGTGGCCGCCTGTTGCACGGCGGCCCCGGAGCCGGCCAGCACGGCGAGAGCGGCGGGCGGCACCTGGCCGACGGCGATGAGCCGTTGGGTGGCGGCCGGGATGCCGATGTTGAACTTCTGGGCGATCTGGAGAGCCGCGGCCGCCTGGGCCGACGGGCTTCCCGAGCTCAGACCGGCCTGGGTGGCGGGGTCGACGGCGCCGAGCGTCGCCACCTGGTCGGCGTAACGGGTCGATACGGTCACGACCTGCGCCACGTCGGTGGGTGAACGCCCCGAGATCTCGCTCAATGCCTTCACCTGGGCGCTGGCGTTGTTGGGGTTGGCGGTCAGGCCGGCCTGGGTGGCAGGGTCGATCTTGGCGGCGGTGGCCAGCTGGGCGGAGTACTGGGTGGCGTAACCCTTGACCTGGGCGCCGTTGTCGACCAGGGGGCTGACTGAGCTGATGATGACCGGCAGGATGATGAACGCCAGGAACACGACGATGCGCAGGATCAGGCCCCAGATGGCGAGGCCGGTGGCCGTCAGGGCCGGGTTTCGGGCCTCGACCGTCTCGGTGAAGCTGGCCATCCACGGGGCGAAGGCGCAGCCGAGGGTGACGGCCAGCAGGCTGACGATGATGGCCACGGTGGAGTAGCTGGGCTGCTTGGTGGCCTGGGTCAGGTAGACGACGATCATGACGGCGCCGGTGGCACCACCGATGACCATGAACGGCTTTCGGACCCGAAGCTTGTCGGAGGCCAGGCCGACGAGGAGCAGGGCGATGGCGTCCATGGCCCAGTTCCAGTTGCCGATGCCGTTGGCCTGCTTGGCGGTGAAGTTGAACACCGTCTCCAAGAAGATGGTCCCGAAGGCCACGGCTGTGTAATAGATGAGCAGCAGGATGGAGATGCCGATGGCGGAGACGATGACGTCGGCGTGGACCATCTGGGAGAACGGCTTCTTGAGGGTCCCCTCGATGTCGATGCCCTTGGCCCGGGCCTCGATCAGCTCGCGCTCCTTGAGGTCGACCATCAACTGGTCCCGCAGCTGGGGGGAGAGCTCCCGGAGGAACACGAAGGCCAGGACGAACACGACCAGCCCGACGACGCCGCAGATCTGGAACTGACCCTGCCAGTCCGGGTTGACCGTGGGCAGGGTCTGGGTGGCGACGACGCTGACGACGAGGGAGCCGAGCACCGGGCCCATCGTCCAAAAGCCCATGGCCGTGGCCCGTCCCACCTGGGGGGAGAAGTCCCGGACAAGGGCGGGGGTGGCCACCAGCACCACCCCTTCGACCAGGCCGATGACGATGCTGAGAGCTACGAACAGGGCCTTGCTGTGGGTGTTCGGGAGGCCGAAGAGCATGATCACATCGGTGATCAGCACGCCGAAGACGACGAGGTTGGCTCGCCCCAGACGATCGGCCACGCCGGCGGCGACGGAGGCGAACGCCCCGAGCAGGTTTCCGACGGCCAGGGCGACCACGTAGTAGGTGAACGACATGTGCAGGTTGGCCAGGATCTGGGGGGCCACCCCGCTGCCCACGTAGTTCTCGTAGTAGAGGATGACGGTGACGACCACGACCAGGCCCAGCTGGAAGAACCGCATCCCCGTCTCGGGGTAGTGCTCGAACTGGCGCCGGCCGATGCTTGACCAGAACGTGGTGGGCCGGCGAACAGCCGAGGCCTCCG
This sequence comes from Acidimicrobiales bacterium, assembly GCA_051000755.1. Lineage (GTDB taxonomy): Bacteria > Actinomycetota > Acidimicrobiia > Acidimicrobiales > Palsa-688 > JALZAH01. Next base: position 14,489 of record JBPCNZ010000080.1, read on the forward strand.
ATGCTGCGGTGGTGCTCAAGGTCTCCCCTGGTTCTCGGAAGGGACAGTTGGGGAATGACGCCGCCTTCGTCCCTCGCCCCCCGCCGGCGCATCCAGCGGCGCGTTGATCTCAGACTCAGACGCTCTGCTTCTGTTCCCCGCCGGATGTGGTGTGCCCGGCGGCACAGAAAGTAGCACGGCCCGTGCAACAACCTGAAGGCCCAATCAGTGACGGATGCCGGCGCCGATCAGCCGTTCGACGGTCAGTCTGAGCACGGCCGTGGCCCGTTCCACCGGGAGGCTCTGCTCGTCGCGCAAGGCGGACCAGGCGCTGAAACTGCCGGCCGAAAGAATGGCTTCGACGACGTCGAGCCGTTCCTCCGCCGACAGAGCCGCCAATTCCGGGACAAAGGTCGCTTCGATCCAGTCCCGGTACCGTTTCTTGAACGTGTCCCTGTTTGCCCGCAGTTGCCGAGAGAAGGGTTCCCGCAACCGGGCGGCGCGGGCTACGGGTGCCATGGTCTCCAGCGCCTCGACTCGCCGGCTGACGAAGGTGGCCACCCTTTCGGCGCTCGGGAAAGAATGATCGATGGTGGCCATCATGGGCCCCACCTTTTCCATCTCCCGGCGGCCGGCCGCCAGGTACAGCGCCTCGAGGTCATCGAAGTGCTGCCACACGCTTCGCAGCGACACGCCCGCGCCCGCGGCGATGGCCCGGGCCGTCGGTTGCGGGTCGCCATCCTCGATCAGCGACAGGAACGCCTCAACCACGGCCTCCTTGGTCCGCTGTCCCCGAAGGACGCGTCCATCCAGTTCCTCGGCCCCCTCCATGGGCGAGAACCTACTGCCATACTCGGTGAAGTGTCCCAGCCAGCAGCGCGGCCCTCCCGGTCACCCCCGTCCCCTGACCGCCCGGTCGGGACCGACACCCTGCCGGGCATCCACCACATCGTGGTGTTGATGATGGAGAACCACTCCTACGACAACTACCTGGGGATGCTGGACCGTGGCGACGGGCTCCCCAGAGACGGGTCGGGCCGGCCCACGGTGACCAACCCGACTCGCCGAGGGCGCGCCGTCGCCTCCCACCGGTTGCTCGCCACGACGCAGTACCCCGAGATCCCCAGCCAGTCGTGGGTGGCGAGCCATGAGCAATGGTCCGAGGGCCGCAACGACGGGTTCGTTCGTAGTGCCGAGGACCAGGGCCAGCCCGTCGGCCCGGGCGTGGCCATGGGATATTGGACCGAGGACGACCTGCCCTTCTACTACGCCCTGGCCCGGACGTTTCCCCTTGCGGACCGATGGTTCTCCTCCTGCCTGGGGCCGACCTTTCCCAACCGTCGGTTCCTGGTCTCCGGCACGGCCAACGGCCTCATCGACGACAGCTTGAGTCGAACCATAAACCGGCCCGCCAACGGCACCGTTTTCGATCTCCTCGACCGGCACCACATCACCTGGAGGAACTACCATCCGGCGTCGCATGCGGGACCGGTCGGCAGTCGGTTGGCCGGTACCCACGGACTGCGGGTCGGGCGTCTGATCAACGGCTCGGTCAAGGCGGTGAAGGCCCGATTGGGTAACAAGGCCGCCAATGCCAAGTCCCCACTGGAGTTCACGGCTGACTGTTATCCGTTGGGCCTCCTCCGCTACGCCCGCCACGTCCGGTCGGTGGAGCGATTCATCCGCGATGCCGCCACCGGTGCCCTCCCGGCGGTGAGTCTCGTCGACCCGGACTTCCACCAGTACTCCGAGGAGAATCCGCAGGACATCCAGCTGGGAGAGGCTTTCGCGGCCCGGATCATCAACGCCGTCATGCACGGCCCGGGCTGGGCCGGCACCGTGCTCATCTGGGTGCATGATGAGCACGGCGGCTACTACGACCATGTGCCGCCGCCCGAAGCCCCCGAACCGGACGATCGCCGCCCCCAAGGCGGCAGTGCATGGGGATACGACCGCTACGGGTTCCGGGTTCCCGCCGTCATCGTGGCCCCGTTCGCCCGGGCGGACTATGTCTCGCACGTGGTCCACGACCACACCTCCGTACTGAAGCTCATCGAGACGAAGTGGAACCTGCCTCCCCTGACCCGCCGTGACGCCCACGCCGACAACCTCCTCGATTCGCTTGATCTCGTGGGTCCGCCGGCCTTCGCCGTCCCGCCCGCCCTGCCGCCTCCGGCCCTGGGGCGATGATTCTGCGGTTCTGGTGACGTCTACCCGTTGACAGCACCCGATCCGAGGAGCGTCATGATTGACCTGGAAGCTGCGACGCGGGTCCTGACCGATGTCGTCGCCGGCGTGGGCGACGACCAATTGGGCGCACCGACCCCGTGCACCGAGGCCAGCCTTGGTGACCTGCTCGATCATATCGACGGGTTGTCCCTGGCGTTCTCGGCGGCGGCGGCGAAGACACCGATCGGGGGTGGTAGCCAAGGTCCCTCTGCGGACGCGTCGCGCCTCGGGGAGGATTGGCGCACCCGCATCCCCGAGCGGCTGGCGACCTTGGCCGACGCCTGGCGGGACGAGGAGGCGTGGACCGGGATGACGCAGGCCGGTGGCCTCGATCTGCCCGGTGAGATCGCCGGCATCGTCGCCCTGGACGAGGTCGTCGTGCACGGCTGGGACATCGCGATGGCCAGCGGTCAGAGCTTCTCCTGCCAGCCGGATCTGGTGGCGGTGGCGTACGAGTTCGTCCAATCGGCCGTCGCCCAGAACCCCGACGGCAGCGCCCGCCTTTTCGGTCCGCCGGTACCGGTGCCCGAGGACGCGCCGCTGCTCGACCGGCTCCTCGGCCTGGCCGGGCGAGACCCGGCGTGGAGCCCTGGAGGATCCGATGCCTGATCCCTTGACGCCCGACGGGTTGGCGCGCTTCGCCGAGGTGGCGGCTGACGTGGTCCGCACCTGCGAGGTGCCCGGCCTGGTGGCGTTGGTCGCTCGGGGCAAGCAGGTGCACGTCGAGGCGCGGGGCTCGTTGTCGATCGACGGTCCGGCGGTGCAGCGCGACTCGTTGTTCCGGATCGCGTCCACGACCAAGCCCATCACCGGCGCCGCCACCCTGGCGCTGGTCAGGGAGGGTCTGCTGGCACTGGACGAGCCCATCGACCGGTTGGTGCCCGAGCTGGCGGATCGTCGCGTGCTGCGCCGGATGGACGGGCCGCTCGATGACACGGTGGCCGCGGTCCGGCCCATCACCGTTCGTGACCTGCTGACGTTCACCTTCGGGTTCGGCATGACGATGGAGATGTTCATGGCGCCGCAGCCGTGGCCGGTGGTGGCCGCCACCACCGACATGCACCTGTCGACGATCGGGCCTCCCAGCCCGGCCGATCAGCCCGACCCCGACACCTGGATCAAGGCACTCGGGTCGCTACCGCTGCTGGCTCAGCCGGGGGAGCGCTGGCTCTACAACACGGGCGCGGCGGTGCTGGGGGTGCTCCTGGCCCGAGCGGCAGGGATGCCGTTACCTGACGTCCTTCGCACCCGGATCTTCATACCGCTCGGGATGGGAGACACGGCGTTCTGGGCCGAGGATACGGCGCGACTGGCGACGGCCGGTGCTGGCGGCAGAGGGCGTCACCGACATGACCCGCGACCAGTTGACCGCGCCGCAGAGGGCGCGGGGACGGCAAGGGCATCCTCGATGGCCGGGGTTGGGGATTCTGTCAGGCCGTCGTCACCGACGGCCCCTACGCCGGGGCGTTTGGCTGGGACGGCGGCCTGGGCTCGTCGTGGCTGGTCGATCCCCTCCGGGACCTGGTCGTGATCGTCTTGACCCAGCGGTTGTTCGAGACCGCCCTGGGCCCGCAGTTCAACCGTGACCTGCAGGCCGCGGCCTACGGCGCAGTCGCCTCTAGCACCCCGTCACATCTCGCCGTCGACGGCGCGGCGCATGCAGACTCGGGTCGTCGGATCCAGGCCGTGGCCGGTCTCTGCATCACGGCGGGCCGACAGCTCCGGTCCGATCTCGGTTTCCTGTAAGACGCTGAAGCCCAGACGCTCGTAGAGCGGCCGGTTCCATGGCACGTCCGTGAAGGTCGTGAGGGTGATCGCCGGCTTGCCACGGTCGGCCGCCCACACCCAGACCCGATCCAGCAAGGCGCGACCGAGACCGCGGCCTTGCTTGTCGGGCCGGACGCTCACCTGCTCGACGTGTGCGTTGCCGTCGACCACATCCACCAGGATATAGCCGACAGGGCTGCACCCTTCATCGGCGGCGACCCACGCCCGCCCGGCCCGTGCGTACCGACCGAGCGCTTCGAGCGACGCCGGCGCGGCATCGGCCACCGCGTCCATGCCGACGTCACGAAACCGCGCACCGGCGAGCCGTTCGATCTCTTGAAGGGCGGTTCCCTGCTCGACACGAGCGGGACGGATGGTCACGGCACCTCCCTCAGGCGGTCACGGCTCGTCGGGTGGCCAGAAGGACGGCGTCGTGGATCGTGGCCTCGACACCCTCCGGCGTGGTGGTCGGCCGGGGGCGAGCCTCGTTGACCACGACCTCCCACGAGTCGTCCAGCAACCCCGCGACGTCATCGGCGGTGTAGAACAGGTCCGGCCTCGGGGGACGGTGGACACCCGTGGCCATATCGGACGGGTGGTGGCCGACCACGAGCAGTCTGCCGCCGGGCCGCACCGACGCCACAAGTGACGTGAACAGGTGGGTGCGCGGCTCGGGGGGCAGCTGCATGAACTGGGCCGAGACCAGATCGAAGGAGTCGGGCTCAGGCGGGTGAAGCCGGAGGTCGACCTGGCGCCACTCGATGCGCGCCGCCGCCGAGGAGTCGACATTGCGGGCCTGCTCGGCGGCCCGCTCGAGGGCGACGATGGAGATGTCGGTGGCGACGACCTCCCATCCCCGGCGGGCCAGCCACAGGGCGTCGGCCCCTTCGCCGCTCCCCACATCGAGCGCCCGCCCAGCCTTGAGGTCGGCAGCCTCGGCGGCAAGCTGGGGGTTCGGGTTACCGCTCCAGACATGGGGAGAGGACCCGTAGAAGTCGTTCCAGAATCCCTCGTCGTACATGACCTCGGCGTCGTGATGGTGCTCACTCATGCTCTCAGTATGGCCACGCCGGACCCCTCGACCCCTGAACCGAAAATAGATCGTGAGTAGTCCGCGGACGCGGGCGCGCGCCTGGGTGCGGGGCGAAGCCCCGCTCGGGAGGAAGTCGCGATGTTCGGTTGTGCTCAGGCGGCGGGGCTGAGGGTGACTT
>JBPCNZ010000081.1:0-6431 GCA_051000755.1 Acidimicrobiales bacterium
CAAGACCGTCTTCGCCAAGCGAGCCCAGGACCGTTCCACCTGGGCCCGGGAAGGGTACCGGTCCCCCGAGGAATGGTTCGCCCGCATGACCGGCATCGGCGTGGGCGCAGCCCGAGACCAGCTCGAAGTGGCCGCCAGCCTCGACGACCAACCCGAGATCCCTTGGGCCTGGCGCGGTCAAGGGTCGTTGATGATGGCGAACGGCTGACCCGTCAAGCCTGTCTCTCGAGCCAGGGAAGCGTCAGGCCAGAGAAGCGTCGAGGGTGATGGTGGTCCCGGTCAGCGCCTTGCTGACCGGGCAGCTCTCCTTGGCGGCCTCGGCTGCCCGCTTGAAGCCGGTCTCGTCGAGACCGGCCACCTTGCCCGTCACGGTTATGGAGATGCCAGGGATGTGAAAGCCCCCGGCCGGATCGGGAACGAGGCGAACCTCGGCGCTCACATCGAGGCTCTGGGGCGTGCCGCCCGCCTCTGCCACCAGAGCCGACAGCTGCATGGCGTAACAGGAGGAGTGCGCCGCCGCCATCATCTCTTCGGGGCTGGTGGCGCCGTCGGCTTGGTCCGCGGCCCGCTTCGGGAACGAGACCTGGTAGCTACCAAGCCCGGAGCTGGCCAGCTCGACGGTCCCCTCGCCGTCTTCGAGGCCGCCGATCCATGTGGTACGAGCAGTGCGAGCAGGCACGTTGGTCTCCGTTTCTGAGAGGGTCCCTGGGGGCTGTCCCGGCCCCCGCCGTGATCGGACGACGGCGCAAAGGACGGCGGTGGGACGACGAACGCCATTCTACATTGGGCGCGGCCCGATTGCCCTCGACCGATCGGCGCCCGGCGAGCGTCGGAGCCCCGGTCAAGGTCGGCGCCATCGACGCCCTACCCCGGGTCAATGGAACGAGGTCCGGCCGGTCTGAGCATCGACAGGCAGCTGTGCTTCGCCTTGTACTCGGCATCGCGAGCCATGACGGCCTGCTACGGCCAGGGCTTGCCAAAGGCGCGTTGATGTCTGGCCCGGCGGTCACGCGACCGGCCCTACTTCGGGGCGACCCTGGCCTCGGGCTTGGGCTCTTTGGGGAGACCGAGGACCCGCTCGCCGACGATGTTGTGTTGGATCTGGTCCGAACCGCCCCAGATCGTCTCCGAGCGGGCGAAGAAGAACGACGACTGGCCCACGCCCGGCGCGTAGCCGGCTCGGGCGACCTGGCGACCGACGCCGGGAACGTGGGCCTCCTCGGCCCCGTCCAGGATCTGGCCCGCAGGACCGGCCAGGTCGATGGCCACGTCGGTGACCCACTTGTGATAGTTGGACCAGAACATCTTGTTGGTGGCCGACAGCGCGGCCAGAGCGGGGTCCGTGCTGCGGTTGAGGACGCCGGTCAGGCTGCGGTAGCCGTTGATCTCCATGATCTTGACCGTGCTGTAGGCCCGGGCCAGGTCCTGGCGGACGAGCGGGTCGCCGATCCGGCCCGAGGCCCTGGCGTCGTCGATGATCTGGTCCAGCTCCTTGGCGAACCGGCGGTACCCGGTGGTGGCGCTCGTCCCCCGCTCGAAGCCGAGAGTGGTCATGGCCACCTTCCAGCCGTTGTTGACCCCGCCCACCACGTTGTCCCGCGGGGCCCGGGCATCGGTGAAGAACACCTCGTTGAACTCGGCCGAACCGCTGATCTGGGTGATGGGGCGCACCTCCACCCCGGGCTGGTCCATCGGGACCAGCAGGTAGGAGATCCCCGCGTGCTGCGGGGCGGACGGGTCGGTGCGGGCCAGGAGGAACACGTAATCGGCCACCTGGGCCTGGGTCGTCCAGATCTTCTGGCCGTTGATGACCCACTCGTCACCGTCGAGGACGGCGGTGGTCTTGAGCCCGGCCAGATCGGAGCCGGCGTCGGGTTCGGAGAACCCCTGGCACCAGGCGATCTGACCCCGCATGATGCCGGGAAGAAACTCCTTCTTCTGCTCCTCGGAGCCCCATTGCAGGATCGTTGGGCCCACCAGGGTGTCGCCAAAGAAGTCGGCCCGCAGGGGGGCGCCGGCCCGGGCGAACTCCTCGTTGAGCACCACCGCCTCGATGGTCGAGAGGCCCCGGCCCCCGTACTCGGTGGGCCAGGTGGCGCAGATCCAGCCACCGTCGAAGAGGGTGGTGGTCCATTCCTCGGCGAAGCGGGCCCGCTCCTCGGGGGTCGGGGCATAGGCGTCGGTCCCCCAACCGGCGGGCAGGTTGTCCGCCAGCCACGCCCTGATCTCGGTCCGGAACGTCTCCGCCTCGGGTGGATAGCGCAAGTCCATGTTCGGCATCGTAGATCCAATGCTCAGAGGTGCCTACGCTGAGGCCATGGCCAGAAAGGTGGCGGTGATCCCCCACACCCACTGGGACCGCGAGTGGTACGAGCCCTATCAGCAGCTGCGCCACCGCCTGATCCCGATGCTCGACGAGCTCCTCGATGACCTGGAGGCCGATGCGGGCTTCTCCAACTTCCTCCTCGACGGGCAGATGGCCGTCGTCGACGACTATCTGGAGGTCCGGCCCGAGGCCGCCCCCCGACTCCGGGCCCTGGCCGGGTCGGGTCGCTTGGCCATGGGTCCCTGGTACATCCTCATGGACGAGTTCTGCGTGTCGGGCGAGACCATGGTGAGGAACCTCCAGCTCGGCCTCCGCCGGGCGGCCGACTTCGGCGGGGCCATGGCCGTCGGCTACCTGCCGGACATGTTCGGCCACGTGGCCCAGATGCCCCAGATCCTGCGCCTGGCGGGCCTGGAGCATGCCGTGGTGTGGCGGGGCGTGCCCCGGGCCATCAACCGCTCCGCGTTCTGGTGGAGCGCGCCCGACGGGTCCACCGTGCGGGCCGAGTACCTCCCCGTCGGCTACAGCATCGGCCAGCACCTGCCCGCGACGGTCGCCGCCCTGGCCCGGCGGATCCGGGCCGAGGAGGCGGAGCTGGCCCCCTACCTGCAGACCGGCGACGACGCCATCTTGTTGATGAACGGCACCGACCACCAGCGGGCCCAGGGCCACGTGCCGGCCCTGGTGATCGAGACCGACGCCGCCCTCGCCGACTTCGACCTGGGGCTGACCTCCCTCGCCGAGTACCTCAGCCAGGCACCGACGGAGGCGTTGCCGTCGTGGACCGGGGAGATGCGCAGCGGGGCGCGCTCCAACCTTCTGGCCGGTGTCCTGTCCAACAGGACGGACGTGAAGATGGCGGCGGCGAGGGCGGAGCGGGCCCTCGAGCGGGTCGCCGAGCCCCTGGCTGCCCTGTGGTTGCCGGCGGCGGAGTGGCCGGAGCGCACCCTCGACGCGGCCTGGTTGGACATGGTGCGCAACTCGGCCCACGACTCCATCTGCGCCTGCTCCTCCGACGAGGTCGGTGCCGCCGTGCTGTTCCGCTTCTCGGAGGCGGCGACCAGGGCCGCCAATGTCACCCGCGACGCCCTGCGCCGGGCGGCGGCCGATCTGGCCGTCACCGGACCGGTGGTCATCAACCCGTCCCCCCGGACCCGGGGTGGGGTGGTGGAGATCGTGGTGGGCGGCGCCCTGGATCCGCCCGGGGCCCAACTGGTCGAAGCGGAAGACGAGGCCACGACCGAGCGGCGAGGTACCGGGGCCGGCCTGGCCCGCCTGCTCGGGACCCTGCGCAAGGAGGGATGGCTGGGCGACGGCTGGGGCTCGGAGATGGACCTGGAGGTGACGGCGGAGGGCCTCGACCTGCGCATCGTCGACGATCGGTCGGCGCCGGCGGCAGGCGACCTCGACTCGGTGATGGCCGAGGCTTGGGTCCAGGCCGGGTGCCACCGGGATGATCCTCTGCGGGTGACGGTCGAGCGCAGGGCGTCCCGGCGGGTGGCGGTCGCCCTGGATGGTGTTCCCGGCTACGGCTGGCGGGCATGGCGACCCGGGCCCGTGACCGTGGCACCCGTGGGCGCCGATGCGACCACCTTGGACAATGGCCTCGCCCACGTGGAGGTGGACCCGGCGACGGGGACGTTCGCCCTCGATGGGCTGAGCGGACTGGGCCGGCTGGTCGACGACGGCGACGACGGCGACACCTACACGTACGCTCCCCCGGCTACCGATCTCGTCGTCGACCGTCCCGAGGAGGTGGCGGTGGAGCTGGTCGAGGCCGGCCCGGTCCGGGGCCGGCTGCGGGTGACCCGCCGGTACTCGTGGCCCACCGGCGTGGTGGACGGCCAGCGGGTCGGGGCTCGATCGGCGGAGGTGGTGACGGACCTGGAGCTGCGGGCCGGGGAACGCCTGGTCCGGGTCGAGACCCGCTTCGACAACCCGGTGCGCGATCACCGGCTCCGGGCCGTTTTCCCCCTGCCCGAGCGGGCCGACCACTCCCGGGCGGAATGCGCCTTCGCCACCGTGACCCGTGGCCTGACCGGCGAGGGCGGCCCCGACGAGGCGGCGACGGCGACCTTCCCGTCGCGGCGCTTCGTGTGCGCCGGGGGGCTGACCGTCACCCACGAGGGCCTCCTCGAATACGAGGTGATTGGCGGCGGGCGGGAGCTGGCCCTGACCCTGCTGCGGGCCACGGGCACCTTGTCGAAGCCCTCCCCCAGCACGCGACCCAATCCGGCCGGACCGTCCCACCGCCTCGAGGGGCCACAGATGGTCGGTCCATTCACCTGCCGCTACGCCGTCGCCAGGGGGGAGGACGACCCCTACGGTCTGGCCGATCAGGCCTGGGTCGATCTCGTTGCCGTGGAAGGCCAGGGGACCGGCGGCCGGCCGGCGTCGGGATCCGGTCTGGCCATCGGCGGGGCCGAGGTGTCCTCGCTGCGGCGGGTGGCCGCCGGCATCGAGTTGCGGGTCTTCAACCCGTCCGATGAGGCCACGGTCGTCACCGTCGAGGGCCGCTCGGGGACCCTGGTGGACCTCACGGGCGCCGAGGAGGCCACCTGGATCGGGTCGTTCCCCCTGCGGGCGTGGGGGGTCGCCACCGCCCGGCTGAACCCTTGAGCGTCCCCTCGACCCGGGGCCGGCGCAACGACACCTTCCAACAGTGGTCGGCGCTGGCCACCAATCGCTCCAAGCGCCATCGCACCCGGAGCTTCCTCGTCCAGGGTGTGCGCCCCCTCGATGTGGCCGTCGCCCGGCGCTGGCCCCTGCGGGCCCTGCTGCACACCGCCGGGCCACGCTCGCGCTGGGCCGAGGGGCTCCTGGCCGGGCCCACCGAGGTCCCGCGGGTGCAGCTCACGGCCGAGTTGCTGGCGGAGCTCGGTGGCAAGGACGACGACATCCCCGAGATCGTGGGCGTGGCTGCCATGCCCGACGACGACCTGGACCGCCTGGGCCCGGCCCCGACCCTGGTGGTCGTCGCCGACCGCCCGTCCAGCCCCGGGAACCTGGGCTCGCTGATCCGCTCCGCCGACGCCCTCGGTGCAGACGGGCTGATCATCACCGGCCACGCCGTGGACCCCTACGATCCTCGGGTGGTGCGGGCCAGTCGGGGCTCACTGTTCGCCCTGCCCACCGTCCGGGCCGAGGCCGCCGCCGACGTGGTGGCGTGGGCGGGTCGAGCGTGGCCGCCCCTGCAGCTGGTAGGGGCCAGCGAATCGGGGACGGTCGAGGTGTGGGACCACGACTTTCGCCCCCCAACGGCGGTGGTGGTGGGCAACGAGGCCGCCGGCATGAGCCGGGGGTGGTCCGAGGCGTGCGGGATCACCGTGCGCATCCCCATGCTCGGCTCCGCCTCCTCCCTCAACGCTGCCGTCGCCGGATCCCTCGTCCTCTACGAGGTCGTCCGCCAGCGGTCGTCGCCCCCGACGGCCCCGTGAGCGGGCCCCTCGGGTACCTGTTCTGGCACCGCCCCGGAGCCGTCGACCGAACCGGCTACGAAGAGTCCCTGCGCGCCTTCCACGAGGCCCTGTCGGCTGACCCGCCGGCCGGTTTCGTCACCTCGTGGACGTGGCGGCTGGCGGCGCCGCCGTGGTTCGAAGGGGCGGACCCCACCTACCTCGACGTGTACTTGACGGCCGACCTGTCCACCCTCGCCGAGCTGGAGCGGGGTGCCGTCACCGGCGGGCCCCAGCCCGCCCATGACCAGGCCGCGGCGGTGATGGCAGCCGGCGTCGGCGCCCTCCTCCAGGTCGTCGCCGGCGACCCGAGGGAAGGGCGGGACCGGCCCCTGGCGTTCGTGGACAAGCCCCACGGCGCCGGGCGGGACCCGTTTGTGGCCGGGCTGGCCGGGCTGGCCGGGCTGGCCGGCGGCGGCGCGGTGTGGATGCGACGCCTGGTGCTGGGCCCGGGCCCCGAGTACCTGGTGACCGGCGCCGATCACCTCCCGGCGGCCACGGTCTGGTCCACCACGCCCTCGGCGCTCATCACCGGCTGAGTGGCTGGGCCCGTCGCCCGTCGCCCAACCATTGTGGCTGTTGGGGTGTCCCCGGAAACAGGAGGAATCAACACAACCAAGCCCCCCGAGCCAGCCGCCCCCGGAGCACCC
>JBPCNZ010000082.1:0-8562 GCA_051000755.1 Acidimicrobiales bacterium
TCGACGGCTCGATCGGGTCGGCCTGCCCCCCCCCAGCGTCGGGGCCGGCTTCCATGGTCGCCCCCATCTCATCGAGGATGGCGGCGGTGGTCTCGGCCGGTGCGTGGCGCCATGCACCGCTGGCATCGTGATACCCCGGATCGACGCCCCACTCCCGGAGCTCAGCCACCGGCAACGGCGCCCGGCGACGTATCATCCGGCGTGCAACGGCTCCCTCGGGCGGTCATGGACACGCCCCTGACTACCCGGGCCGGCCATGAGTGAAACGCTCAGCGGCGCCGGCCGGTGCGGGCGGGTCCTGGCCGGAGCCACGTCCTGGGCCGACCGGAGCCTGGTGCGGGACGGAACCTTCTATCCCCGCAAGACGATGACCGCCACGGCCCGCTTGGCCCACTACTGCAACCGGCTTCCTCTTGCCGAGGTGGCCACCACGTTCCGCTTCCCGCCGACCCCGGATCTGGCCTCCCAATGGGCGGAGCGGACCCCCGACGGCTTCACCCTCGACGTGCGGGGGTGGTCGTTGCTGACCGGCAGCCCGACGCTGCCGGACTCGTTGTGGCCGGATCTGGCCACCGAGGTCAAGCCCCACGCAAGGGACAATCGCCGCCTCTACCCGGGCCACCTGGCGCCCGGCGTGCTCGAGGAGTGCTGGGCCCGCTTCAGCCACGCCCTGGACCCGTTGCGCAGGGCCGGGCGCCTGGGTGTTGTCATCCTGCGTTACCCGAGGTGGTTTTCCCCCCGGGCCGACAGCTGGACGGAGCTGGCGGCCATCCACCGCCGCCTGCCCGGCACCGACGTGGCCGTCGAGTTGCACAATCGGGCGTGGATGGAAGGCGACCAGTGCGAGGCGACCCTCGGCTGGCTCGAGGAGCAGGGGCTGAGCCTGGTGTGCATCGACGGGCCCCCGAGTGGGGAGCGGGCCCTGCCGCCGGTTGTGGCCGCCACCGCCGAGGTGGCCCTGGTCCGGTTCTGTGGCCGGCGCTGCGTGGAAGGCGAGCCATGGACCTGGCCGTACCGCTACGGCCCGTCCGAGCTGGCCGGGTGGCTCCCCGACATCGCCGACCTGGCCTCGTCCGCCCGTGAGGTGCACCTGCTGTTCGACAACACCTGGGGCGCCGACGCGGTGGACGGGGCCACGACGGTCCTGGAGCTGCTCGGAACGGCCCGGTAGGTTCGATCCCCGTGCGAGCTTCCGCCCCCACCGCTCGCCCCGGGCCACTTGTCACCACGGCCGGCGGGATGCAGATCGCCACCTGGGACCTCGGTGGTGAGGGGCCGGAGCTGATCCTCATCCATGGGACGGGCTTCCACGGTCGCTGTTGGGCGCCCATGGCCCCCGTCCTCGGCCGGTCGTTCCACGTGTGGGCCCTCGATCAGCGAGGCCACGGCCAGTCGGGGCACCGTGGCGACCGCGCCTACGACGATTGGGGCGGGTTCGTCGACGATCTGCTGGCCGTGATCGACCACCTGGGACTGGGCCGGCCCTTTGCCGCCGGCCACTCGCTCGGCGCCGCGGTGGCCATCCTGGCCGAGCAGCAGCGACCTGGCACCTTCGCGGCCATCTACGCCTACGAACCCATCATCATTCCGCCGCCGATCATCGCCCTGGCGGAAGGCAACCGTCGCCTGCGGGACCTGGCCCTCAAACGCCGCAACGTGTTCGACTCGGTCGCCGCGGCCCGGGCCAACTTCGCAGGCAAGCGCCCGTTCGACCGCTTCGACCCCGCCGTCCTCGACGCCTACCTCGAAGGCGGCCTGATCGCCCAGCCCGACGGCACCGTGGCCCTGTCGTGTCCCGGTGACGAGGAGGCATCGGTGTACGAGGGGGCGACCCGCCACCACGCCTATGACCATCTGGGGGAGATGGACCTGCCGGTGACCGTGGCCGGCAGCGCCGAGGGCGGCGACCTTGATCCGGCCGTCCTCGGCGACCTGGCCGGGCGCATCCGGGGGGCCCGTCTCGAGCCCCTCCGGGGGGTGACCCACTTCGGTCCCATGGAGGAGCCGGCCAGGGTGGCTGACGAGATCACCCGGGCGCTGCTCTGACGCCGGGGGTCGGCCCGTAGGAAGCCGGACGGCTCCTGCGGGCCGGTAGGAGGTGGCCCGGTGAGCGTCCACCCGTGCTGTCTCACCCTCTCGGTACCCTGAGGTCGATGGTCCTGCCGTTGCCCGCCTCGCTCTCCCCCTCCAAGGTCTCCTCGTTCAAGGACTGCGGCCTGGCGTTCCGACTCTCGGCCATCGAGCACCTCCCCGAACCTCCTTCGGCTCCCGCCACCAAGGGCACCCTCGTCCACCGGGCCCTGCAGATGTTGATGTGGGAGGAGCCCGAGGACCGGACCCTCCCGATGGCCCTCGATCGCCTGGATCGAGCCGCCGAGGATGTCCTCACCGGGCCCGAGTACGCAGCCCTTGAGCTCACCCCCGAGGCGCGGGTCGAGTTCCTCGCCGACGCGGCATCGCTGATCCGTGGCTACTTCACCCTGGAGGATCCGACCTCGGTGCGGGTGATCGGCACCGAGCTCAAGCTGTCGGTCCAGATCGGGAGCCTCACCCTCCGGGGGATCATCGACCGATTGGAGCTCGACGAGGACGGGGCCCTCGTCGTCACGGACTACAAGACCGGTCGGGCGCCCTCGGCCCGGGTCGAACAGGCTCGCCTCGGCGGGGTGCACTTCTACGCCTTCCTGTGCGAGGAGGTGTTCGGTCAGCGCCCGGCCCGGATCCAGCTGTTGCACCTGCGCGAACCGCTGAGCATCTCGACCGTCCCCTCGGACCAGTCGATCAAAGCGCTGCAAAGCCAGACCCGAGCAATCTGGAGCGCGGTCGAGTTGGCCTGCGAACGGGAGGACTTCCGCCCCAAACCCGGACGAGCGTGCTCGTGGTGTGGTTTTCACGCCTACTGCCCGGCGGTGGGCGGCGACCTGACCAGCCTTCCCGAGCGCCCGTGACGCTCCCGGGGCGGTCGGCGATCGTCCGAGGATGGTCGCCCCTGACCATCAACCTGCCCGAGGGCGGGCGGATGACGGCGTTCGACGAGCGCCTCGACAAGGCGTTCGAGCGCCTGTTGCGCAACCGGCGGGTCCCCGACATGGTCATGTACGCCGCCAGCGCGCTGGGCGACCACGGCCTGTTGTGGCTGGCGCTGGCAGGCGTCCAGGCCGGACGCCACCGCCACGGCAACTGGCGCCGACCCCTCATCCGGGCGGCCGCCGGTCTGGGGCTGGAGTCCGCCCTGGTCAACGGGCCGGTCAAGTGGGTGTTCCGCCGGTCGCGGCCGATCCACGACGGGCCCCGACCGCTGCATCTCCGCCAGCCCCGAACCAGCAGCTTCCCCAGCGGGCATGCCACCGCCGCCTTCTTCGCCGCCAGCCTCCTCGGCGAGGACGACTTCCTCCGGCCGCTGTACTACGCCCTGGCGGTAGTCGTGGCCGCCAGCCGGCTGCACGTCAAGATCCACCACGCCTCCGACGTGGTGGGGGGGGCCATCATCGGCGCCGTCCTCGGCGAGATCGTCCGCCGGGCCGTACCGATCGAGGCCCCAGCCCCGGCGGCCCCGGCCGGACCGGAATCGCCGGCCCCTTGAGGGGGTTGCACAAGGTATGGCTCTCTCTTTCGCCGTCACCTGGGATTACCGCTGTCCGTTCGCCCGCATCGCCCACGACCATCTGGTGACCGCCCTGATCGCCGGAGCCGAGTGGGATGTCACCTTCCGCGCCTTCTCGCTCGACCAGGGTCACGTCGAGGAGGGGCAGCCGCCGGTGTGGGACGACCCCGGTCAGTTTCCGGGGCTGCTGGCCAACGAAGCGGGGATCGTGGTGCGCGAGCGTCAGCCCGAACAGTTCCTCACCGTCCACGAAGCCCTGTTCTCGGCCCGCCACGACCGTGCCCTCGACACCCGCAAGCGCGAGGTGATCGCCGAGGTACTCGATGGCTCCGGGGTCGACGGCGGCCAGGTCCTGGCCGAGATCGACGACGGCTGGCCTTTGGAGATGTTCCGCAAAGAGCACACCACCGCCGTCGACGAACTGGAGGTCTTCGGCGTACCCACATTCATCTCCGGCGACCAGGCCGCCTTCGTGCGCCTCCTGGAACGACCCCAGGGCGACGTCGAGGTGGCCCGGGCCACCATCGAGCGGATCGTCACCCTCCTGACCGGCTGGCCCGAGCTCAACGAGTTCAAGCACACCCGCATCGACCGATGAGTGGTGCCGGATGCCTCCAGCGGCCTGGCATCACCACCCCTAGGATCGGCTGGTGAGCTACGACGTGGTCGGCCTCCTTGGTCGCGGGGGCTCGGCGGTGGTCGAGCTGGCCGTCGACGGTGCCGGCAAGCAGGTGGCCACCAAGCGCCTGGCCCTGTATGGATCGGCCGCCCAGATCCATGTGGCCCGCCAACGCCTCCGGCGGGAAGCGGAGATCCTGGGCAGTCTGGCCCACCCGGGCATCGTCGCCATCCTCGACGTGGTCGATGACGGCAGCGAGGTGATCCTGGTTCTGCCCGTCCTGGCCGAGAGCCTGGAGGACCGCGTTGAGCGTCTCGGTCCCCTGCCCCCCGGTGAGGTGGCGAGGATCGGGCGCCTCCTCATCGACGCCCTGGCCGCCGCCCACCGCCAAGGCGTCGTCCACCGTGACATCAAGCCGGCCAACGTGCTCTTCGACGGAGCCGGTCGACCGGCGCTCGCCGATTTCGGGGTGGCCGTGACCCGGGAGGTGACGGCCGGCCTGACCCAAGCGGGCACCGTGGTCGGCACCCCCATGTGGATGGCTCCCGAGCAGGCCCGGGGCGAGGCGACGGGACCGGCCAGCGATGTGTTCTCCCTCGCCGCCACCCTCACCTTTGCCGCCACCGGCAGCGGGCCGTACCGGCCAGGACCAGCAGCCGCCGTCATGGGCCGGGCCGCCCGCAACGAGATCCGGCCGGTGAGCCCCGCGGTGCCCAGCGTGCTGCGCCGCCCTCTGTCCCGCATGCTCGATCCCCGTCCCGAGCGACGGCCGAGCGCCGCCGGCGTGCTCGGCGGGCTGTCGGGGACCGTCGGCGCTCCCCTCGCCCCCGAGCAACGGCGGGGCCCGGGCCGGTGGGGTCCGGGCCGGCGGGGTCCGGGCCGGTGGGGTCCGGGCCGGTGGGGTCCGGGCCTGGCCGGGCTGCCGCTGCGGGTACTGCGTGGGCCTGGTGAACCGGCCCGACCGCTCTCCCGCCGCCGACAGGTCATCTCCGTGATCGCCGCGATGTGCGCCGTGGCCGGCGTCGGCGCCGTGATCGCCATCGCCCGCACGGGTGACTCCCGCAGCCCCGCCGCCAGCGCGGCAACGTCGGCGCCGGCCAGGACGTGTGTCCCCGAGCCGTACCTGCCCTGCGGGAGCTCCGTCGCCGCCCCCAACACCGACGGCTGGACCTGCAGGGCCGGCTGGTATGACCTCGACTCGAACACCGCCAACGGATGTGAGGGCCATTCCGACTACGCCGCCGGAGCAGCCCTGGTCCCGGGCCTGCCCCAGCGAGCCAACCTGGTACCGGCATCGACCAGCGACTCGTTCACCACCCACGTCAGTGGCCACGCCCTGAACTTGTGCTGGGGCGCCCTGCATGTGACCCTCGTCGCACCGGCGCAGACTGCCGAACGGCTGGCCATCTGGGACGGGCCCAACCAGATGACCAGCGCCCTCAGTGCCGACGGCAAACCGGCCACGGCGACGATCGGCAAGCCATCGTGCTTCGGCGCCGACAGCAGGACCTTCCAGGTCACGGTGACCAGCGCCGCCGGGGACGGTGCCTCGGACTTCACCCTGACCAGGGACGCGGGGTGGTGACCTCCGTATCCGGTCGCCGCCGACGCGACCGGTCCACGGACCCGCTCGCCGGGCCCGTGCCCCTCGAGCCGGGCCCTCAGGGGCCTGGGGCCAGTTCCCTGACGGCCTGTCGGATCTCGATGCCGAAGGGCAGGATGGCCAGGATCGGAGTCGTCACCCCGGCCGAGACATAGGCGTCCACCTTGGCCCGCACCTCAGCGGGCGAGCCGTGCAGGATCAGGGCGTCCACCACCTCATCGGGGATGGCGGCGAGGGCCGCTTTGCGATCACCGGCCTTCCAGGCATCCCACATCGGTCGCAGAAGGGGGCCCCGGCCCAGCCACTCATGGAAGGCGGCATAGACCGCCACATTGAGGTAAGCGGCAATGAGGCGGCGACCCTGTGCCCGCACGTTGTCCGCGTCCGGCGACGGGCACACAAACAGGCGAGCCGCTATCTCCCGGCCGGGACCGACCTCGGCCACGACCTTGGCCACATCCTCGGCGGCCAGCCAGTTGAGGATGGCCCCGTCGCCCTCCCGGCCTGCGAGGCGGAGCATCTGGGGACGGAGGGCCGCGACCAGGATCGGAGGGACGATCGCCGGAGGTCGCCCCAACCGGAAGCCCCGCACCGCGAAGGTGTCGAAGGCGGCATCGACCTTGTCGCCACTCAGGGCTTGGCGCAGGAAGCGGATCATGTCGCGGGTGCGGCGGTAGGGCTCGGCGAAGGCCATGTCGTTCCATCGCTCGACGATCACGTTGGACGACGTGCCGAGCCCGAACACGAACCGCCCGGGGGCGGCCTCGGCCAAGGCGGCGACGCTCTGGGCCATCAACGCCGGGCCTCGGGTGAACGCCGGCACGATGGCAGTGCCGAGCCGCAGCGTCGGCGCCCACGCCGCGGCCAGAGCAAGAGGGGCGAAGGCGTCGGTCCCGTCGGCCTCCGACGACCACACATCGGTGTAGCCGAACTCCACCAGCTCGTCGAACCAGGCTCGGTGCTCGGCGAGTGGAACGCCGTCGAACGGGATGGTGATGCCATATGTCACGGCGCGCATCGTAGTGATGCCTGCCGGAAGGGGGGGACGACCACCGCAACGTCGTCGCTCAGGCGGCGCGCCGGCGAGCTTCGGCCAGGGCTTGGCGGGCGGCGGCCACACCGGCCCGACCCAGCTCTTTGGTCCGCTCATCCAGGCGGTAGTCGTTCGCCCCGGTGTCGAGAAGCCTCAACTGGTCTGCCATGAGATCCATCATCGTCGGGGGGTGTGACAGCGGGAAGTAGGGTTTGCTCTCCGTGGCCTCCGCAGAACGCTCACCATGACCTCCCTCGCCGAGGCCCTCGGTTACGCCCCCGACGCCATCGTGCTCATCGTCACCTGTGACGACCTCGGGGTGACCCATGCCAGCAACGCCGGGGTGTACCAGGCTCTGCGACGGGGTTCAGCGACGAGTGCAGGCCTGATGGTGCCCGGACCGTGGTCCCGGGAGGCAGCCAGCAGCCACCGGGGCGAGGACATCGGCGTCCACCTGACCCTCAACGCCGAGTACGACCTGTTCCGCTGGGGTCCCCTCACCCACGCTCCCTCGCTGCTCGACGGCGACGGCGGCTTTCCCCGCACCCTCGACGACCTGTGGGAGCACGGCGACACCGAGGAGGTCCGCCGTGAGTGCCGGGCCCAGATCGAGCGGGCCATCTACTGGGGCTTCGACGTCAGCCACCTGAGCGCCCACCTCGGTTCCCTCGAGCTCCGGCCCGAGTTCTTCGACGTGGCGCTCGATCTGGCGTCGGAGTTCCGCCTCCCCCTGCGTCTGCCGGACGCCTCGGTCGAGCATCAGGCCGGGTTCCCGTTTCGCAGCCTGGCCGCCGCGGAGGGCATCGTGTCGCCCGACCATCTCATCCGGGTGCCGCGCACGTCGAGCAGCCGGCGGGCCGTGGACCGGCTGCTGAGCGACCTGCGCCCCGGCGTCACCGAGGTCGTCCTCCGACCGGCCATCGACACCGCTGAGCTGCGGGCCGTCGCCCCGGATTGGCCGGCGCGGGTCGACGATGCCGATCTGGCCACCAGCAGCGAGGCATTCGGGTCTCTGGCCCAGCGCGCCGGCGTCTCCCTGATCGGCTACCGGGCTCTCCGGGACCGCCAGCGCTCTCTTTCGCCCTGAGCGAGCCCTTTTCGCCCAGAGAGACGGCTTTGCTCGTCCGGGGGGGTGGGGTCCTAGGCTGAGGTGATGACCCGCAAGACGCCTGACACCCGCATCGACGCCGGCCGCGGTTCAACGCGGGCCGGCCTGCGGCTCTCCGCCCTCGCCATCGCCCTCGTGCTCTGCGGTTTTGTCACCGCCTGCGGATCCAGCGCCAAGACCGCGACGTCGTCGGGCGGGAACGCCGCCTCGGGCGGGAACTCGGTCGCGATCAAGAACTTCAGCTTCCAGCCCCAGACCCTGACGGTGAAGGTCGGCACCACCGTGACCTGGACCAACGAGGACAGCACCCCCCACACCGTCCAGTTCTCGAACAAGTCCATTCCCCCCAGCGCCGACCTGAGCGCCGGCGGTGGTCAGAGCAAGTACTCCCACACCTTCACCGCGGCTGGCACCTACCCCTACATCTGCGGTATCCACACCTACATGACGGGGACCATCAAGGTCACCCCCTAAAACGAGAATGAACCGTGAGCGTCGGGGTTGACGTGGGCTGCGCTGCGTCTGGGGTCTGGGGGGCTGGTCAGGCGGCGGGTTGGAGACTGACCCGGTAGCCGAGGTTTTGGAGCTGGTTGAT
>JBPCNZ010000083.1:0-24631 GCA_051000755.1 Acidimicrobiales bacterium
GCCCGGAAAAGAATCCACCCCGTAAACCCACCCGTGGGCGCGTTTGGCCAACCCCGCCAAAGAGGGGATACGGGCAGCCGGCGGGTTCCCGCTGGAGTTCGTGACGATCGCGGTGAGCGACGGCATCTCGATGGGACACGAGGGTATGCGGGCGTCGCTGGTAAGCCGAGAGGTCATCGCCGATTCGATCGAGACGATGATGCACGCCGAGCGATTCGACGCTTTGGTTGCCCTCGCCGGATGCGATAAGTCATTGCCCGGGATGCTGATGGCCGCCGCCCGGCTCAACCTGTCGGCGGTGTTCCTCTACGGCGGAACGATCCTGCCCGGGCGGCTACGCGATCAGGCCCTCGACATCGTGAGCGTGTTCGAGGCAGTTGGCGCCCGAGCCGCAGGCGCGTTGACCGACGAAGAGCTCAGCCTCATCGAACGCAATGCTTGTCCAACCGAAGGCAGCTGTGCGGGCATGTTCACCGCCAACACCATGGCTTCGGTGGCCGAGGCGTTGG
Source organism: Acidimicrobiales bacterium (assembly GCA_051000755.1). Taxonomy (GTDB): domain Bacteria; phylum Actinomycetota; class Acidimicrobiia; order Acidimicrobiales; family Palsa-688; genus JALZAH01. Next base: position 510 of record JBPCNZ010000083.1, read on the forward strand.
GTATGAGCCTGCCCGCCAGCGCCGCGGCACCGGCCGTGGACCGTCGTCGCGATGACTTCGCCTACGCGTCGGGCCAGGCCGTCATTCATCTCCTCGAGCTGGGGCTCCGGCCCCGCCAGATCATGACCAAGGAGGCGTTCGAGAACGCCATCGCGATCGTGATGGCCTTGGGCGGTTCCACCAACGCGGTGCTGCATCTGCTCGCCATCGCACACGAGGCGCGCGTCGACCTGACCTTGGACGACTTCGACCGTGTGGGGCGGCGCGTCCCGCACATCGCGGACACCAAACCTCACGGCCTCTACCACATGAGCGACATCGACCGGATCGGCGGCCTGCCGGTGGTGATGCGGGAGCTTCTCGATGCTGGGCTGCTCCACGGTGACTGCCTAACCGTCACCGGACGCACCATGGCTGACAACCTCGCCGACCTCGACCCACCCGCACCCGATGGCCAAGTGGTCCACCGTTTAGGTCAGCCCATCAACGCTGAGGGGGGAATTGCCATCCTGCGCGGATCTCTTGCCCCTGACGGGGCGGTGGTCAAAGTGGCGGGCATGGACGACCTGCGCTTCGAGGGAACCGCCCGGGTGTTCGAAGGCGAGGAGGGCGCCATGGACGCCATCCTCGCCGGAGGTGTCTACCCTGGCGATGTCGTCGTCATCCGCTACGAAGGCCCCAAGGGCGGGCCGGGGATGAAGGAGATGCTGGCGGTGACCGGCGCCATCAAGGGCGTCGGCCAGGGCATGAATACGGCTTTGGTCACCGACGGCCGGTTCTCTGGTGGCACACACGGCTTCTGCGTCGGCCATGTCGCCCCCGAGGCGGCCGACGGCGGCCCGATCGCTCTGGTGGCCGACGGTGATCGCATCATCATCGACGCGTCCGCCCGCAGCCTCGAACTGCTCGTCGATGACGCAGAACTTGCCACTCGCCGGTCACACTGGAAACCGCCCCCACCGCGCTACACCACCGGGGTACTGGCCAAGTACGCCCGCCTGGCCACAGGCGCCGAACGGGGGGCCGTTACCGAGCCCTAGCCCAATCCAGCTCCACGACATCGGCAGACCGAATGGCCGCCTTGTCGCTCACCCCCACTCTGGCGGTGCGACAGGCATTCTCGCTGTCGATGACCTGCCACCACAGCTCATGGTCCGGCCAACCCTCACCACCCCCGGACCTGAAATGGGCCGGAGGTTGGCCTTGCCGCGGAAACTACTGACAACTTCGTGACCGATCCTCGCTTGCAACTTCCCAGCACGGGTTGGCGTCGGCGGAGTGTCGGACGTCGAGTAGGTTACTTCCGGTAAGTCCGTGAACGGCGTCGCCGGGAAGGTCCTCTGTCGATGAACCCTGAAACCGACGTCTCCGACTTCCGCCACGGGCGGGTGCCCCGCCTGGTCCGGGAGCGCCAGGTGCTGGCCCTGGCCGAGGATCTCTTCGCCGAGCGAGGCTTCTCGGCGGCGTCGATGGACGAGTTGGCCCGGCGGGCGGGCGTCTCCAAGCCCGTGATCTACGGGCGGGTGGGCAGCAAGGACCAGGTGTTCCGGGCCTGCATGGACCGCGTCGCTGAGGACATGGCGCACAGGGTTGTCGAGGCCGTCCGCCTCGAGGTCGACCCTCGCCGTCGCCTGGTCGCCGGAGCCCGGGCCTGGTTCGACTTCATCGCCGAACGTCGGGCGCTGTGGACGGCCCTCCTCGCCGGCGGGGACACGCCGCTCGGAGCCGAGGCGGCCGAGATCCGCCGGCGCCAGGCCCGGGTCATCGCCGGCCTGCTGGCCGAGGACGCGGCCCAGACCGACACCAGGGCCCCCGAGGTGCTGATCGACGCTGTCGCCCACCTCGTCGTCGGCGCCTTCGAAGCCATCGGCCGTTGGTCTGCGGACCATCCGGAGCTCGGACCGCCGGCGCTCGGGGAGCTCTGCGCCGCCGTCCTCTTCCCCGGTCTCATCGCCCTGAACGACGGCCTTCCCGCCGGGTGGGAGCCGGGGGCCGCCACCTGACGGCGGGTCGCCAGTGCACGGTCGTGAAGTCCGTGCGCATGCCGGGGGCGGCCAGCAGAGCCATGCGCCTCATGGATCCCCGTACGGCAGGGTCTGGCCGTGGTGGCCCGATCGGTGGCCGGGCAGGCCCGAGGTCTGGAGGACCGCGGCGCCATCGGCTTGGGACTCGGTGTTGGAGCAGCCGCCTTCGGCCACAGACTGATAGGTGGTGACCAGGGCCGAGGGGGCGAGGGTGACACCGTCCGCTCGGCGCACCTGGAGCTGCGACCACCGGGCCCGCACCACCGGGTCGTCACACCGGGCGAACATCTCCGTCCAGACCACCGGCGAGGTCAGCTCCGTCGCATCTACCGCCAGCTCCCGCAACGTCACGTGGCGTCCGTCGACGAGGTCGGTGATCTGCGACCGCCAGTGCCCCGGGGTACCCCGGGACACGCTCAAGCGATAGGGCCGCCCCGGTTGCCAGGGCCAGATGAGGGTGTTGGGGGAGTCGACCTCGGGCAACGACGACGGGGTACCGGTCAACTCGGCGCCGGTCTCGCCGTAGCCTCCCCAGTTGACGGCGCCTCCGGGGGCGGCCGGATGCCACTGAAGCCCGGTGTGGCCGGCGCCGACCGAGCGCCCTTCCCGTGCGAAACCGACCTGCAGGGCCCAGAAGTACAGCGAGCGGACCGCCGGTGCGCTCACGATCTCCACGACGGCGTTGACCTCGGTCACCGCTTCGCCCGAGGTGAGCTGCCACCACAGGTGGAACGAGGAGGCCCCGTTCGGCGATGGCGGTGACCCGGTGAGGCGCACCGGTTGGCGGAAACGGGGCCAACGGAGCACCGACCCACGGTAGCGACTTTCAGGAGCCATGATGCAGGTACTACGGCCGGCGCCACGAAAGGGAATTGGTCCGGGCCGCCCCATCGACGACCGGGAGAAACTTGCCGGCGGCGCAATCCGTTGGCCGGTCGCAGCCGTATGGTCTGGTGTGCGTCGCGTCGGCCTCCCTGTCGAGCAACTCCCCGACGAGACCCTCCTGGCCGGCCTCCGCGGTGGCGATGACGAGATCACGGTGGCCTTCGTCCGTCGGTTCCAGCGAAAGGTGTACGGCGTGGCCTGGTCCGTCCTCGGCGATCCCCGCCTCGCCGAGGACGTGGCCCAGCAGGCATTCGAGCGGGCCTGGCGCCACGCCCGCACCTACGACCCCCGGCGGGGCTCGGTCAGCGCCTGGCTGACGACCATCACCCGCAACCTTGCCATCGACACCGCCCGGATGCACCGCCCCCTGCCGGTCGATCCCGACGAGTTGCTGGTCGGCATGCGGACGAGCGTCGAGTGCACCGAGGGTTCGGTGATGGCCCGGGAGTCCACCGAGGAGCTCCGGGCCGCCCTGCACCACCTGCCCCACGCCCAGGCCCGCGCCATCGTCCTGGCCGGCATCGTCGGCCTGTCCGCCAGCCAGGTGGCCGAGGCCGAGGGGATCCCGCTCGGGACGGCCAAGACCAGGATCCGCACCGCCATGCACCGCCTCCGCTCCACCCTCGTGTCCGAGGAGCCAGACGATGACTGAGCAGAGCTGCGAGCAGTTCCGGGCCGCCGGCGCCGAACTGGCTCTCGGCATCCTCGACGGGTGGGAGCGCGCCGACGCCATGGCCCACCTCGAGCACTGTCCCGCCTGTCACCGGGAGCTGGTCCTCATGGCCGACCTGGCCGACCGGCTGGTGGAGTTGACGCCAGGGGCGGAGCCGCCGGCCGGATTCGAAACCCGGGTCCTGGCGTCACTCACCTCCCGCACCCGCTCACCCCCGCGGCGGCGGATAGCCGTCGTGCTCGCCGCCGCGGCCCTCGCCTTCGTGGTCGGCATCGGAGGGTGGGTGGTCGGGCACCGTGGCACCGCGGGGGGCCCATCCCTCGGTGGCGACCGGGTCGCCACCGCCGCCTTTGTCACCGGGAGCCACCAGGTGGGCCAGGTCATCGCCACCCCCGGTCCCCACCCCTGGATCTTCATGGCCGTCGACACCGGCCTCGGTGACCAGACCATCGTGTGCCAGATCCGCGAGCGCGGCGGGGCCACCGTCACCCTGGGGTCGTTCCCGCTCTCCAACGGCTACGGCTACTGGGGCGCGCCCATCCCCCCCGGATCAACCCTCAGCGGGGCCCAGCTGATCGATGCGAGGGGCCGGATCATCGCCACCGCCTCGCTTCCCACCCCTCCGTCACCGGCGGTCCAGTGATAGGGCGGTCCGGAGGTGGGCGGCCGGTCACGGGCGTGGGGGGCGGGCCTGGCGCCCGCCGATCTCGAAGAAGAGTTGGGTGGCCGCCTGGCGGATGGCCAGGGACCAGGTCGGGTAGGCATGGGTGGTCAGCGCCAGGCGGCCGGCGAACATGCCGGAACGCATGACCAGGGCCGGCTCGTGGATCATCTCCCCGGCCCGGGGGGCGACGACCGAGGCGCCCAGGAGGCGGCCGCCGGCCAGGTTGCGGGTCAGCCTTCGGGGCCCGACCACGAGCTTCACGAAACCCTCCGTGCGTCCGGCGGCGATGGCCCGGTCCACGCTGCTCATCGGAAGGAAGGCAACCCGGGCTCCCCGGACGGTGGCCGCCTCCGCCTCGGTCGCGCCGATGTGGGCCACCTCGGGGTCGGTGTAGGTCACGACCGGGATCCATTCCTCGCGGTACCGGCGGTAGGCGACCCTGGAGAGGGCGTTGGCGGCCGCCATCCGGCCCATCTCGTCGGCGGCGTGGGTGAGCTGCATCCGGCCGGCGATGTCCCCGGCGGCCCAGATGCTTCGAGCGCTGGTGCGCAGGTGGTCGTCGGTGCGGATGAAGCCCCGCCGGTCGAGGTCCACGCCGGCGGCGGCGAGGTTCAGGTCGGAGACGACCGGCTGCCGTCCCACCGCCACGAGGATCCGTGAACCGGACACATCCGTGCCGTCGTCGAGCCCGATCCGCACCCCGGCCGGGTCGGCGGCGGCGCCGGTCACGCTCTTGCCGGTGATCACCCGGACGCCGCCGGCGGCGAGGGCCGCGGCCACGATCCGGGACGCTTCGGGCTCCTCGCGGGTGAGCAGGCGCGCCGCGGCCTCCACGATCGTCACCGTCACCCCGAGGCGGGCGAAGGCCTGGGCCAGCTCGGCGCCAATCGAACCGCCGCCGATCACGATGAGCGACTCGGGGCGCTCCACGAGATCGAAGACGGTCTCGTTGGTCAACACGTCGAGGTTCGCCAATCCGGGGATCGACGGGATCACGGGGGCGGTGCCGGTGGCGATCACCAGCTTCGGGGCCCGCAGCTGGAGATGGCCGACACTCACCAGCTGTGCGGACAGCAGACGAGCCCGGCCTTCGATCACCTCGATCCCCTCGGTGCGAAGAACGGCCGCGGTCTCGGTGGCGGCGATCTCGGCGATGGCCTGCGTGACCCGGCCCTGCGCCGTCGGAAAATCGTCGCCCTGGGCGGCCGCCTCGATGAGCGTCTTGGATGGGACACACCCAACGAACGTGCAGTCCCCACCGACAGGCCCGTCCTGGACCATGGCCACCCGCGCCTTCCGCCGGATGGCGGCCCGGGCCGCGGCCAACCCGGCGGTGCCGCCTCCGATGACCACCAGGTCGTAGTCCGCGACGTCGTGGCCTTGTCGCCGGAGACCCATTCCCCTCAGTCAAGCCGAGGAGGCGGACCTCCGTCCCCCGCCCGACGGGCAGCACCGTCGACTTGGTGTAGGCCGATCTCGTGGGTGAGGATCTGAGGGTGGCAGCGGCCGCCGCCGAAGCTCAGGACGTGACGGATGGTGACTCCAACACGTGGCTCGTCGGTCGCCCTCGGACGAAGGCCGTCCCCCTTCGATCTCCGCTACTTGGGGCCGAGGGGCGAGGAGGTGGCGTGGTTTGGCCCCGGTCGGGCCCGGGCCCTGGCCGGGGTGCGACTGGCCAACATCGTGCTGTTCTCCGTGGCCCTGGCCTTCGCCCTGGCCAACTGGGTCAGCCCCCCCAACCTGCTCAATCCCCCGGTGACCACGTGGCCGGTGGGCGAGCGCCATCTGGTGGTGGTGGACAAGACCGGCGACCCCGGCTGGCAGGCGGCCACCAGGCAGGCCGCCCAGAGCTGGGATGGGGCCGGGGCCGGGATCCATCTGGTGGAGGCGACGGGCACCGGTCCGTGCCGGGACGACGGGACCCGCGTCGAGCTGTGCCAGGAGCCGTTCGCGGTGCTGGCCCGCACCGACGTACCGGACATCCAGGCGATCACCCACACGGTGGTCGACGGTCAGCACCACATCCGGGGGGCGGTCATTGAGGTCTGCTCGGACTGCGACCTGAGCCCGGATCGTCAACTGGTCATCGCCACCCACGAGGTCGGCCACGCCCTGGGCCTGGTCCACAGGTTCGACCCGACCTCGGTCATGTCCCCGGTGGGCGGGTCCGACCACCCCAACGCGGCGGACGACGCCACCCTCCGGAAGCGCTACCCGCCGCCCGGGCCCTGAACTACCGGCCCCGAGGTCTGGCCTGAGCGTCCACGGCCAGGCAGGGCTGCACCCGACGCCGGCGCCGGTGGACGACGCAGGCCCCGGCCACCACGATGCCCACCCCGGCGGCAGGGAGGGGGAACGGCACGGGAAGGGGGCCAGGGCGCGAGGCGCGCACCATGGCGTAGTCGGGCGCAGGGCCGGGACGGTCCTGAGCCGCGATCCCTATGGCGGGGCTGAGCGGTGTCGCCGGCGCCGGGACGGGGGCCTGGACGGCGGCCGGGGCGGGTGCCGGTGCGGGCGCCGGGACCGGTGCTGGAGCCGGTGCGGGTGGGGCAGGAGCAGGCGGCGGAGCGGGAGCGGGTGCCGGGGCGGCCGGCGGCGGTGGAGCCGGGGGAGTGGGGGGCGCGGGGTTGGCGGGGGTGACGGCGGCGGGCCCGCCGGCGACGGGCGGGGCCGGTGCGATCGGCGTTGGGGAGGGGCAGGGGTAGGTCAATGTCGCCGCGTTCGACGTTCCCTGGCCGGTGGTGGCGCTCACGTTGACCTTGCCATCGGGCTCGGGCGGAGGGTGATAGACGATGATGAAGGTGTCCGACGAGACGGTGTAGGACCCGGCGGGCAGGGCCTTGGACCCAACGGTCACGGTGGTAGCGCTCGACGAGAAGCCGGCGCCGTGGATCTCTACGGCCGTTCCCCCGTTCGTCTCACAGGCCGGGACGAGCGCATCGATGCGGGGGTGACCCTGGAGATAGGTGAAGGTGAAGGTCTCCGGGCTGGAGGCCCCCGCCACCGTTGCCACGATGTCGACGGTCCCGGAGCCCGGCGGCGCGAACGCTTGACACTGGGTGCTCGTGCACTGCACGCCGGTGGCCGGGACCTGGTCGAACCCGACCGTGGTGGCTCCGGGGGCGAAGCCGGTGCCGGTGATGGTCACCGGGGTCCCGACCGGCCCCTCCTTGGGGGAGGTCCCGGTGACCGTCGGCCCTGGGCCCGTTGCTCTGGCCGAGGGACCAGCGGCGATCAGCACCGCGGTCGACGCCACCATGGCGCCGATCAGGGCGGCGCCGACCCGCCGGGTCCGGACCCGCTTCACCCGGGGCCGCCTCACCCGGGCCGGGGTGCGGGGGTCGGGGTGCCGTCGCTGGACGACGCCGACGGCTGGGTGTAGCGCTGAACCCCGCCGAGAAAGGCGTACAGCTCGACCCCTTCGACGGTTTCGTCCTGGTTCAGGGCCGCGGCCAGGTCGTTGACGGTGTCGCTGTTGGCGTGAAGGATGTGCCTAGCCGTCAGCTCCTGCTCGGCCAGGATGCGACGCACCTCGAGATCGAGGCGTTCGAGGGTCGGCTGGGAGACGTCACCGGCGACCAGGTAGTCGCGGCCCAAGAACACCTCGCCCGGGTTCTGCAGCACGCGGGCCCGACCAAGGCGAGGGCTCATGCCGAAACGGCCGACCATGTCCCGGGCGGTGGCGGTCGCCCGCTCGAGGTCATGCTCGGAGCCGGTCGAGGGATCGCCGAAGACGATCTCCTCGGCGGCGATGCCGGCCATGGCGATAACGATCTCTGCGTTCATGTCCCGTTGGGTGAGCACGGCGCGGTCATCGGCGGCCACCTTCAGGTGACCGAGCCCGATGCCCCGGGCCACGATCGACACCTTGTGGATGGTGGCAGTCCGGCCCACGGCGGCAGCGACCACGGCGTGGGCCGCCTCGTGGTAGGCGACGCGGTGCTTGTCGTCGCCCGACAGGATCCGGGCGCGCAGGCGCGGGCCCCGTTGCACCCGCTCGACGGCCTCGTCCAGGTGATGGCGGTCGATCATGGTCATCCGCTCGCGCACGGCCAGCAGGGCGGACTCGTTGATGACGTTGGCCAGGTCGGCGCCGGTGAAACCGGGGGTGCGGGCGGCGACGGCGCCCAGATCGACGGCGGCGTCGGTCAGCGGTTTGGAGCCGGCATGGAGACGGAGGATCTCCATGCGGCCCTCCCGGTCCGGAAGCTCGACGGTGATGTGGCGATCAAAGCGCCCGGCCCGCAGCAAGGCCGGGTCCAAGATGTCCGGGCGGTTGGTCGCGGCCATCACCACCACTCCCTCGGTCGGTGAGAACCCATCCATCTGGACCAGCATCTCGTTGAGGGTCTGCTCCCGCTCGTCGTGACCCTGGCCCACGCCGGCCCCCCGCCTCCGGCCCACGGCGTCGAGCTCGTCGATGAAGATGATCGCCGGGGTGGCCGCCCGGGCCTGGGCGAACAGGTCACGTACCCGGGCCGCCCCCACCCCGACCAGTGACTCCACGAACTCGGATCCGGCCATGGAGAAGAACGCCGCCTCGGCTTCTCCCGCCACCGCCCGAGCCATCAGGGTCTTGCCGCAACCGGGCGGTCCGACGAGCAGAACACCCTTGGGCGGAAGCGCCCCCATCCGGGCGAACGCCGACGGGTGGCTCAGGTAGTCGCGGATCTCGGACAGCTCCACGATGGCTTCGCCCGCCCCGGCCACGTCGGCGAAGGTGATGGGGCGCCGTAGGGATCGACGCACGTGGCGCTTGTCGCCAACCCGGCCGAAGCTCATCAGCTCGCCGGCGCCCGAGGTGTCCCGGCCGGCGACGGTCAGCAGCAGGGTGAACAACACGGCCAGGATCACCAGAGGCAGGAGGTACTGGGCCACGAAGCGCACGACGGCTTTGGTGGACTGAGCGTCCACGCTCACCTTGGCTCCGCTGTTGACCAACTGGGTCAAGAGGGTGGCGGTGGCGGCGTCGCTGCGGGGATAGGCGGTCCAGAAACCGGTCGCAGGTCCGCCGGTCTTGGGGGCGATGGTGCCCACCACCCGGGCGTCCTGGTCGAGCAACCGGGCGGTGACGACCTTGTCGGGCGTCGTGGCACACGTCCCGGTGGCGGGGGCCGGCGGGAGCGGCACCGCTGAGCAGGCGGCGGTGGCGGACAGCTGGCTGATGCCGAGCGGGCGGCCCGGCGACGGCGGGCTCAGCGAGTACAGGGCACCGCCGTAGAGCAGCGCCAGCACGATGAGGGCCTTGATCAACAGACCCGGACCGGACCAACTGAGCATGTACCGCCGGAACGCGCCGCCAGCCGCGTCCTCATTTTCGACCATGGTGGTCGATAATGACCTTGTTGGAGGCTGCTGGCAAGACGCTTGTGGTTGGCGACCGGCGCGGTACGGTCCTCCAAGATGCCCTATAGGCTTCGCAGCGTTGGGGGGACGGCGTGACAATCGAACCGGATCCTGACCTGACCTGTTAGTTGCCGACTGCCCTTGGAGGAGAACATGACCGAGCCCATCTCAACGCCGAGGGTCGACCGCGATGAGGTCTTTCTCGAGTACACCAAGAGCATCTGCCCGATCTGCAAGGTGGTGGTGGACGCTGAGGTCAACATTCGGGACGGGCGGGTGGTGTTGTCGAAGCGCTGCCGGGAGCACGGCCCTTTCGAGGCCCTGGTGTCCTCGGATGCGGAGGGGTACCTGGCGGCCCTGCGCTACAACAAGCCGGGCACCTACCCGTTGGCCACCCAGACCGAGGTGGTCGACGGCTGCCCCCTGGACTGCGGGCTGTGCCCCGACCACAAGCAGCACGCCTGCCTCGGGATCCTGGAGGTCAACTCGGGCTGTAACCTGGACTGCCCGGTGTGCTTCGCCGACTCGGGTCATCAGCCCAACCACTTCACCCTGACCATGGAGCAGATCGAGGTGGCGCTGGATGCGTTCGTCGCCGCCGAGGGCGAACCCGAGGTCGTCATGTTCTCCGGGGGGGAGCCCACCATCCATCCCCAGATCCTCGACGCCATCGCCCTGGCTTACGCCAAAGGCGTCAAGAACGTCACGCTGAACACCAACGGGATCCGCCTGGCCCACGACCGCCGCTTCGTCGCCGCCCTGGCTGCGATGAGCCCCAAGCCACCGGGGATCTACCTCCAGTTCGACGGGTTGCGGCCCGACACCCATCTGGCCATGCGCGGTCGCGACCTGCGCAGCGCCAAGCAGTCGGCTCTCGACGCCTGCGCCAAGGCGGGGCTGATCGTCACCCTGGCGGCAGCGGTGGAGCAGGGCGTCAACGACGACGAGGTCGGCGACATCGTCCGCTACGGCATCGATCATCCGGCGGTGCGAGCGGTGGCATTCCAGCCTGTCACCCACGCCGGACGGCACCTGGAGTTCGACCCGATGCAACGACTCACCAACGCCGATGTGGTGGCCGGACTGGTCGACCAGTGCCCGGACTGGTTCCAAAAGACCGACTTCTTCCCCGTGCCGTGCTGCTTCCCGACGTGCCGGTCGATCACCTATCTGCTGGTGGACGGGGACCAGGTGGTGCCAATCCCCCGCCTGGTCGACCTCGACGAGCACCTCGACTATGTGACCAACCGGGCCCTGCCGGACTTCGACATACGTCATGCCTTGGAGAAGCTGTGGAGCGCATCGGCCGTGCCGGGGACCGACGTTACGGCCGCCCAGCTCGAGTGCGCGACCTGCGGGATCGACCTGCCCGACGTGCTCAGGGGCCTCGGGGACAAGGAATCCTTCAAGCAGAAGGCGTTCATGATCGTGATCCAGGACTTCCAGGATCCCTACACCCTCAACGTGAAGCAGCTGATGAAGTGCTGCGTGGAGGAGCTCACCCACGACGGCCGCCTCATTCCCTTCTGTGCGTACAACTCGGTGGGCTACCGCGAGCAGATCCGCGCCGAGCTGACCGGGACCGAGGTCGCCTCCCTGGTCCCCAACGCCAGCGCCCTGGACTCGCTGCTGCTGACGACGGCATCGGGGGCCCGCTCCGCCCCGCTGTCGGGGTCGGGGAATGGCGGCGCCGGGTCGGGGAACGGCGCCAGCCGGGACGCCACCAACGTCGGGCAGGCCTTGACGTGACCTCCGCCGATCCCGCTGTCATCAAGGCGTGCTGCGCCGCCGGTTACCAGTCCGATCTGGTGGCCCTGATCCTGGGCGACAGCTACCACCCCGGTGGTCCGGCCCTGACCCGGCACCTGGCCGACGCCCTCGGTGTCACCGCCGGCCAGCGGGTCCTCGACGTGGCCAGCGGACCGGGCAGCACCGCTCTTTTGCTCGCCGAGGAGTACGGAGCGACGGTTGAAGGCGTCGATCTGGGCACGGAAGCCGTCGAGGCGGCCAACCGGCTGGCCCGAGAGGCCGGCTTCGGTGGTGAAGCCGGGACCCGGGTGACCTTCCGGGTGGGGGATGCGGAGCGCCTCCCCGTTGCCGACGGGTCGGTGGACGTGGTGATCAGCGAATGTGCCCTGTGCACCTTTCCCGACAAGGCGACCGCGGTGGGGGAGATGGCGCGGGTCCTCCGCAGCGGCGGGCAGGTCGGTATCACCGATGTCACCATGGACCCCGACCGGCTCGACCCGGAACTGGCCGACCTGGCCGGTTGGATCGCCTGCCTGGCCGACGCTCGGCCCCTCGATGGCTACCGGGAGCTGATGACGGCGGCGGGCCTGTCGGTCAAGGTGACGGAACACCATGACGCGGCCCTGGAGCGCATGATCGACATGATCGACGCCCGCATCACGGCCCTGGCCATGATCGGGACACCGGCGTTGGCCGGCGTCGACCTCGAGGCGGTCCGCCGCCGCGTTCGGGCTGCGAAGGCGGCTGTGGTCGACGGTGTCGCCGGGTACGTGCTGCTCGTGGCCGTCAGGGCCTGACGCCCCTCCAGTCAGGATCCACGTCCCCGTTGCAGAGCGCGGATGGCCATGATGGCCTGCATAGCTGCCGCTGGGCGCAGCCACACCGGCCGGGGCGGATCGATCATCCGGCCCCGGGCGAAGCTGCCGGTCGTGACCATGACCACCGGCGCCGCCCAGGCAGCGGCCGCCCCGGCGACCAGGCGGCGGTCGGGTTCATGCCGGACGGCGAACCACGCCCAGAAGGCGGCGTCAGCCAGGGAGTCGGCGTAATGACCGAACTGCGTCGGCCCGGCTCGCCGAGCCAACATCCCATCCACCCTGTCGGAGCAGACAGCCACCACGCCCAGGACAGGGCGGTCCACGATGGCGAGGGCTGGGAGGTTGGCCCGAAGGATCGTCACCGCCGACGCCAGTCCGATGGACCGGCGGGAGCCGAGCAGCCCCAGGTGGGTGACCGCCATCACCCAGCTGAGCCTTACCCAACGGCCTCCTCGGTCCCGGACTCCTCGGCCCCGTCGGCGTCCCCGGGCCCGGGTTGCGGCTCCGAGGGCTACGTGCAGGGCGGTCAACTCGGCCACGGCGCGGGGGTGCTCCCACGCCGCCCGCCCGGATCGGGCCAGGGTCTCACCGCTGAACCGGGCCCACGCCCGCGGGCGCCATCGACCGTCGGCAAGTCCACCCAGGAGGGCGTCGGTCACAGACCGGCTCTCGGCCGCCCCCACCCGGTTGGCGGCGCTCGCGTCTTCGTTGCGTCTGTCGCTACGGCACCGGCGCCTAGACGTGTCATTTCCCATCCCTCGGCTCTCACCCCCTAGCGTAGAACGACGGGGGGAATGCTGCCATGGAACGAGAACCACAGTGGAAGAACCGAGCCGGAGTGATCCAGCGGTCTGTCGCCACCCTCGCTTTGGTGATCGCCCTGGGAGCGGTGGGAAGCACCTTCTTGTCCTTCAGCGCCCTTGGCAGTGTGGGCTGTGGGGCACCGATCCTGGGCTCGAAGGTCGAGCATCGGGCGCCCACCAGCAGCTTCCTCTACACCCGGGAGGGCCCGATCTGCACCCGCAATGGGCACAGCCGGTTGGCCATCGCGGGCGTTGTCGCCGTCCTGGCTCTGGCCGTGGGTGTCGGCGGATGGGCCCGACCCCTGGGCCTTCCTTGGTGGCTGACCGGGGAGGATCCTCCCAGCCGGGTGCGGCGCCGGATGGAAGGCGCCGGCGAGGGTCTTCCTAGTCCTGTTGCTGGGGCGGACGACACGGCCCCGTCTTCGGTCCGGCCTCCGTCGGCGCCATTGACGGCGTCATCGAGTCCGTCGGCGTCATCGAGTCCGTCGGCGGGGGGGCAGCTACGTCCTGCGCCCGGTCGGCCGGCAACGGCCGTGCCGCGTCCTGCCGCCAGCCGGCCGGCAACGGCTTCGCCGGATCCGGTGAAGCGAGGGCCGGCGAAGGCGGTTCGGAAGGTGGCGCCAGGGGAGGGTGGGGGACCGGCGAAGGCGGCGGCCGCGCCCGTGAAGCGAGGGGCGGCGAAGGCAGCGCCGGATCAGGGGAACTCCGACGCGGCGCCGGGTGCGAGGGCGGGTCCGGTGAAGCGGGGGGCGGCGACGGCGCCGCCGGATCCGGAGAATCCCAGTGTGGCGGAGGACTCGCCGGGGAGATGGGTCTCCTTGGGCGACAAGGCCAGCCCGGCGCCGGGCCCGGAGCCCGTCAAGCAGGCTCCCAAGGAGCCACGACGAGACGAGCGCTGAGCCGCCAACAACATCACCGCGGCGAGCGTCATACGAGTGTCCCCCGGGCCTAACGGTCAGCGATCTCCCTGACCGTGTACGATCCGAACATCTCCACGTCACATAATGGTGGCGCACTTGGGGCGAATGCCCTATAGTGGCCTCCAATCCGGCGGAAGGGGGGGACCCGAATGACCGGTTGGTACATTGGTGAGGCATTGACCGTCCTGTTGGTCTTGCCCGTCGTCGTGCTCCTGCTGCACCGGCTTCTCAAGCCTGTGCGAGAGATCAAGGTCCAGGTGGACGAGATCTTGGTCCAGGCTGGGGCCCTGTCCGGCAACCTCACAGCCGTCCCCAGGCTGATCAGAACGAAGCAGCTCACGGAGACCGCCTTGGGCGGCGTGGCCCGCTACGGTGCAGCCATAGAGAAGCTGCTGTGACGCCCGGGCGGGCTGATCAGGCTCGAAAAGGGGGCTCGACGTGGCGGTAGGAGTGCTGGGTCTGGGAGTGGCGACATACATCGCCTTCGTCATCATCGCCATCGTGGTGTTGGTGCTGGCCGGTTACCTCATTGTCGTGGCCTTCGTCTTGATGAAGGTCAGTCGCACCCTCACGAAGGTGATCGAGGGGGTCAACGGCATCCAAGACCAGACGACGCCCGTTGAGTACGTGCTGGCTGGCATTGCTTCTGATGTCGGCGCAATCCAAGGGGCCCTCCGGGCCTTGGTGGCGAAGGCGACGGCACCGCCGCCACCAGCCACAGCCGTGGAGAAATCGCTGCCCCGCCGACCGGTCTCACAGGGTCCCCGCAGCCGCATGCGGTCCTGATCCACAGGAACGAGCTCCAGAGTACGAGTCAAGAAGATTGCAGGGCTGAGGGCCGAAGACGAAGGCCCACCAGCTAGAAGACGAAGGCCCACCAGCTAAAGGAAGCCCAGGAGAACCACTCCGGCACCCAAGAGCCGGAGTGGCACGCCGGGTGTTGTTGTCGATCGGACGGAAGTACCCGGGCCGGGTCCCTCGGTCGCAGGGGACGAAACTTGAAGCGAGGAGATTTTCGTGGCATCAAGGTTGAAGCGCCAGCGGGGAGCCGGAGTCCCGGCGACCTTCTCGCTCATCATCGTGATCGTGGTGGTCGTGGCCGCCGTCGTGCTGCTCTTCCGCGTCCAGCACAACGCCTCCCAGATCAACACCGAGGCGGCGAGCATTGCCCAGACGGGTAAGGGCATCAACACCGACACCGAGGCCGTCATGCAGCTCGACCAGACCAACAAGCTGGCCAGCTCCATCCTCCAATCCGCCCAACCTCTCCAAGGCCAGCTGTCGCAGGTGGTCGATCTGGCCGGGGCGGTCAACGGCACGGCCGGGACCATCAACGGCAGCGCCGGGACCATCAACACCAGCGCCAAGTCGATCGACAACAGCGCCGGCTCGATCAACACCAGCGCCGGGGCCATCGACACCAGCGCCAACTCGATCAATGCCAGCGCCGGGGCCATCGACAACAGCGCCAACGCCATCAACGGCAGCGCCGGAGCGATCAACGGCGAGGCCAACTCGATCAGCGCCAGCGCCGGGGCGATCAACGGGACGGCCAGGGGGATCAATGGGAAAGCGGCCCAGATTCTCACCGTCGCCACCTCTATCCGCCAGGGCGTCAACCTGATCAACACCAACCTCGACGTCACGCTCAGGGTGGCCGGCTTCATTCTCACCGACGCCAATAACATCATCGTTGATGCCGGCAACATCACCAATGGAGCAAACAACATCATCACGCAGGCCGGCGCCGCCAACGTCGACTCGAACTGCATCGCCTTCAAGCTCAAGTCTCTAAACGCCACCCAATGCCCATGACAATTGGATCTGCTTCTCCCGCTGACAACACACCGCTGACGGAGGAACTCTAAACATGCCACCCGTACAGGGATACCGACCCCGGGCGCTTCAGAACGAAGGAAACGTCGCGGCCATGGAAGACCGCCAGGCCTACGTGAGCCGGTGGCTCTCGGTCTGGGTGGCGCTCGCCGCCGTCGTGGTTCTGGTGGTCGTGGTCTACCTGATCTTCATCAGCCAGTCGCTGGCCAACATCAACAGCGGACTGGCGGTGGCCAGGGGCGCCGTGTCCGGCGCCGGCGGCCACACCAAGACCCTGCCCAGCCAGATCCAGGGGATCAACTCCAGCCTGGGTGGTATCGACACCGCCCTCAAGCCCATCACCGGTCAGGCCGGCCAGATCGTCACCAACCTCACCGCCATCGAGGACAGCCTGAAGACGACCGATGGCTCCCTGAAGAGCACGTCACCCATGCTCGCCCACATCTCGTCCAGCCTCGTGGCCACCTCATCTTCGGCCGGCAGCATCGCCGGGACGCTCAGTCAAACGGCGCCGACGCTCGGTCAGACCTCCCAGACGTTGGGGCAGACCTCCCAGACGCTGGGCGGTATCACCTCCACCTTAGGAGGCGTCTCCTCCTCGCTCGTCAACACGTCGTCGGTCCTGACCAGTGTCCTGGGCCTGGCCGGCCAGATCAACAGCACCCTCAACGCCGCCAACCTCCCGGCCGGCAACTGCAGCGCCCCTGAGACCAATGGCACCTTCCCGGCCGGCAACACCACACCGGGCAGCTTCGGGTGTGCCCCGAGCCAGCTCGGCGTCCAGAACATCCACCAGCGGGTGGCTATCGCCAACAACGTGCTGTCCCCGGTCCAATCCGACCTGAGCGCCACCAACAACGGACTGGTCGGCGTCTCGACTGACCTGGGCACCATCACCGGCGGTTTGACAAGTGTGAACGGCCACCTGTTCAACATCTGCAACAACTCGGGGATCATCAACAATCTTCCAACCTCGCTCCTCTTTAACCCGGGTACGTGCCCGGCAACCCCATGAGCGATCGAGGACGGACCACAGGGAGCCAATCATGGTGAGCGGGGCCGGCCGAACCCAGCGTGACGTGGGCGGTGCGGTGGGCGGGGCCATGGTCCTGTTCATCGCCTTCGCCCTCGTCGCCGTCATCCTGCTGTCGAGCACGGTGCTGACCGCCATCGCCATCAACAACAAGGTGAAAAAGACGATCACCCCCGCGGTGCAGGGCATCAACTCGAACCTGAACTCCGTGCCCCTGCTCGACAAGACCAATGCCATGGCCGGTCAAATCCTCACCGCCGCCAAGCCGCTGTCGAACGAAGCCGGTCAGATCGTGTCGGCCACCAGCACCATCAACGACTCGGTGGGCAAGATCAACGCCAGTGCCAACTCGATCAACACCAATGTGAAGGCCATCGACGGACGGGTCACCTCCATCAACGGCAACCTGAACCAGATCGACCCGGCCGTCAGCTCGATCAACTCCACCGTCAACCAGATCAACAGCAACGTCGGCCAGATCAACACCTCCGTCAGTTCGATCGGCAGTGACGCCAACGCCATCAGCGCCAGCGTCGGGCCCATCAACGAATCAGTCAGGGGCATCAACGGGACCTTCGCCAATCTCCTCCCGGTGACGGTCGACATCCGTGGCGTCTCCGGCAAGATGGCGGCGACGAGCCAGGGGGGCGGCAGCGGCATCGCAGGCATCAACAACCGGGCGGACGCGGTCATCAACGCGGCCGGGCCCATCAAGATTGACACGGCGACGATCCTCGGTGCCGTGGGGACCATCGGGAGACAGACCGTGGCCATCAACGGCGTGGTCGTCCAGATCGACGCCAATGCGAAAAACATCCAAGGTGCGGCCCTATTAGCTAACACTGCTAACAACAACTTCGCAAGGAGGGCGGCAAACGCGGGACCGGCCGCGGCACCCACGGTTGCTCCGAAACCAGCAGCGCCTTCGACGATCAACACCAATGCGGTGCCGCTCCTCAACGGGATCGCTCCGGTCATCAACGGGGTGGCCCCGCTTCTGAACGGGCTCGCCCCGCTGCTCCCCGGGTTCGTCCCGAACACCAACGGGATGGCTCAGGCACCGAACACCGCGGGCTCGACCACTCCTCAGAACCCCAACATGCTCACCAACCTCTGGCAGGGTCTCGGCCTCGGGCTGTAGGGAAACGAGGCGCAGGGGCGGCGCCTGACGCCGACCCCGTCGAGGTCCGGCCGGCGCGGTATCTCGGTGGTCAACTACGGCTCCGGCTTGGGAGCGGCTAACGGCTCGGGAGTCGTGTGATCAATTTCGGCTCACGACTCCAGAGCTGAGCCTAGGACGGCCCCACGGCGAACCCCAAAATGCCAGTCGCGTCGGCTTGGCGAACCGAACGTGTCGCCTGGCGGCACCGACGGTTCTGCAGTCGGACACTACCGATACATTGGGTTCAGGCTGTGGCCTTGACCCTGTCGGAAGACCCTTTGGCCCCGGCCGTTCGCTTGCGCTCCCCGATTCGGCACGGCACGTCGTCCCGTCAATCACACCTGACGGTGGCTCTTTCGTGCCGGCCGGGCTCATGGCTCTCGGAGCGACAGCCGGCGTCGGGACCCGTTGGTCCACGACAGGTTCTGATGCAGGTCCAACCACAGGAATGTTGAGCTCCGGGGCTGAGGTTGCTGAGGTGACGCTCCAGGTTGTGAGCGCGCCAGATCGACGTCCTGGCCTCGAGAGTGGCCTCAGGGCGTACTGCCCGGCGTCGTGGGGGCCGGAGCCGTCGGACCTGGGACCGTGGTGGCGGGGGCGGTGGTAGCCGGAGCGGTGGTGGGGGGTGCGGCGGTCGTCGGGCCGCCCGCCGGTGGGGCTGTCGTGGGTGCCGGGGAACCGGGAGCGGTCGTGGCCGGAGCCGGCGGCGGACCCAGAACCTTGGGGTCGCTGCGGAAGGTCGCCGAAACCTCGTCGAAGACGGGAGCCAAGCCTTGGAAGTCGGTGCTCGGCAGCGCCTGGAAGACCAGCATCGTCAGCTTGCGGCCCTGGAAGAGGAAGTAGTGGGCGTGCACGCCCCTGTCCTTGCCCGACGGGAACGTGTACAGGTAGTAGTAGCCGCCGACGCCCCCGATGGTGATCGGTCGGGCCAGGAGTACCTGCAGTTGGGCCGAGGGCGTGCTCAGGATGGCGTCGGTCACGGCCCTGATGCTGTCCACGTTCTTGGTGTCCACCGCCTGCTGGAGGGTCACCTCACGGATGGACAGAGCGTCGTTACCCCCGGCACTGAGCAGAAGGGATACGCCGGTGTTGGGCACGACCTGCCATTGCGCGGGATAAGAGATGCTGAACCCGCCGTCGGGGCTCCTGTAGGTGGCAAAGCCGGCAGGGACCGTCGAGGGTTTGTTCTGGTGGCTGTTACTCGAACCTCGACCGACATAGAAGGCGCCGGCGACCAGGGCAACGAGCACGACAACACTGATGGGTACCCACCAACGCTTGCGGCCCAGTCGATGACGAACGGCGGCCAGGCGCCGGGGTTGGCCGGCAGCGCCCTCAGCGCCCTCAGCGCCCTCGGGCCCGCCGACCTCCGAAGCTGCATCCCCGTCACCGCCAACCTCGTCGGTGTCGGTGTCGGTGTCGGTGTCGGTGTGCTTCTCGGTCTCGGTCTCGGTGTCGGTGTCGGTGTCGGTGTCGGTGTCGGTCTCGGTGTCGGTGTGCTTCTCGGTCTCGGAGTCGGCGGTAGCTGCGGCATCCGCAGTGTCAGTGTCGGTGTCGCGCGGGGTGTCGCTCTCGGAGTCGGCCTGGTTGCCGGAGTCGGCCGTGTTGTCGTTCCCAGTGTCGGCGAGGTCGCCGGCAACGGAGTGCTTGTCGGTCTCGGACTTTGGGTGGTCGCGGGTGTCGGTGACGGCGTCGGAGTCAGTCTCGGAATCCGACCCGGCGGGGCTGTCGGACTCGGCGTGGTCGCCGACACCCCGGTTGCTGGCGTGGTCGGCACCGCCCCGGGCGCTGGCGTGCTCGCCGGCAGAACTAGCGCCGGTGTCGCCCTCCCCAGATGGCTTGCTCACAGCGACAACCTACGCATTCGGGCTGTTTCCGCCATAGCGCACCTGCGAGGAGTATGGTGTGAACACGACACGTGAGTCTACGTGTCGTCCATCGACTGGGGGTCCATGGTGGGAATGACAGTTGCAGCATTGACGGGATGGTACGTCGGCTTCTTCATCGGTGCCGTCGTCATCATCATCGTCGTCACGTTGGTGGCCATCATCTTGAGAGTGGCACGCAAAATTGCCATCCAGGCCAGGTTGGTCACGCTGGCACTCGAGGATTGTCGGGTCAACACGTTGCCGTTGTGGGACATCCAGGCCGTCAACTCGATGGTGACCGACATCAACGGGAACGCGGCGGCCGCACGAGGCGTCTTGGAGGGCATGCTGTGATCCTCGCCCTGTCTCAACAGAACCTCAACTTCTGGTGGATCGCCCTTGGTATGGGTGTCGTCGTGATCGGCGTGGTCATCGTGCTGCTGTCGCTGCTGGTCGCCTACGTCAAGGACATCGACGATCGGGTGGACGACGCGTGGGAGACCGCGCTCAAGGTGGCGGAGAACACCACCGCCGTCTGGCAGCTGACCAACACTGCGCAAGCGACCACCGATCTACGCGATGAGGTCCAACGCCATGCCGATCTGCTCTCGGGAGTTGCGTGATGCTCGCCCTGCATATCGTTCTGACCGTGGTGGTCATCGTGGCCTTCGTTGCCGTGTTGGGCTACTTCCTCAATCGGCTGGCCACCGTGCTGACCAACGTTGCCCTCAACCTGGCCAAGATCTCCGACGGGGTACGGGCCGTGGCGAAGCAGTGTGAGATCATCGGCCCTGGTGCGGACGCCGTTAATGCCAATCTGGCCGCAGCGGCGGGCGGGCTCGGTCAGGCTGCAGAACTCACCGAGGGCATAGCTGCTAAAGGCTAGAGGCTGAGCTGGTTGGGCAAACCCGGTTGGTCAGGCCCCAAAACCCTCAATCAGAGGTTCTGGGGCCCGCGAGCCTGAAAGTCGGACCGGAGCTCAGATGGCGCCGCGGGAGCGAAGCACGTTTTGCATCTGCACTCCATGCACCAGGTCGATTCCCGCGCCAAGAGCAGCGGCAACGTGTACAGCCTCATGCATCTCGTCCGGGCTGGCACCGAGATCGACGAGGGTGTTGGTGTAGGCGTCGATGCAATACGGGCACTGCTTGGAGTGGGCAACAGCCAGGGCTATCAGTGCCTTCTCCCGCTTCGTCAAAGCCCCGTCCTCGCCCGTTGCAGCGTTGTAGTACGCCCAGAACTTGGCCATCGTAGGCCCGGCGTGTTCGCCCATCTCCGTGAAGCGGGCGAGGTCCCCACGCTCGTAGTAGCTCGACCCCACCGTGCCGTTGGTCGGAGCTGCATGCGAGCTGGCACAGGCCGACAGCGCCGCGTGGGCCTCATCGGCGCGCGGGTCACCCGGGTCGATCGGGCGAAGGTCACAGCCCATCTTGGCGTCATGGATGAGCAGTTCGCCGAGGGCGAACTCGATGGGGCGGGACTGGCCGGCAGCTTCGGCGGTCGGGTACACCCAATGCTTGGCGGCGACCTCGGTGTGACAGCAGTACACGGGGGTGCCGTCGCCGCCTTGACACTGGTGGCGCCAGCCCGCCCCGGTGGCGACCGATGGCACCGCCTCGAAGACGTTCCCGATCCCGGCGGCTGAACCGCGCAAGTCCACACCCTTGTGGTCGAGCACCGCCCCGATCGGCGGTGTGGCCCCGTCGAGAAGGTCGTCCTCGGCGACGGGGATGGACGAGAAGATCACGTTGATCCCGCCCACGAACGGGTACTTGATGTAACCCTTCGTGCAACTCGTGGGCTGGGTTCCCCGAGCGACGATCGCATCGTGGGGGAGATCGTCAACATCAGCCACCTTGATGTGGAGGTGGATCGACGCCGCCGACGCCACCGCCTCAGCGAAGGGAAACGACGGATCCAACACGTCGAGCACCTCGGCGATCTCGGGCTTGGTGACCAGACCCAGACCTTCGAAGAACTCGAGCGTGTCGACGAAGGAGTCCCGATCTACACCGTTGAGTACCGCCATGGCCTACCTCCCCAGAACGGGCGCGCCATGCGCCCTCAGCTATGCCCAGAACGCTACGCGCCTCGGGGCCCGTATGCACGTAGCCTTATGTCGCGAGCAACCTCCGGTGTCACCGCCGTGTCGTACGATGGGAACCTACGTTCGATGATGGTTGGGGAGGTGGCCGTGATGGTGGCGGTGATGGAGAGTTCGGTTTCAGAGGTGGACGTAAGTGGGGACCGGGGTGGCTGGTTGGTGGCGCATCGTTGGGAGATGGATCGGGGCGAGTCGACGTGGTTGGAGGCTCTGGCGAGGTTCGATCGGGACCAGGGCTGGGCGGTGGATGGGCAGTTGTCGTGTGTTGAATGGCTGGTGTTCCGTACCGGGATGGGCCGGGCCACGGCGTTTGAGAAGTTGAGGATCGCCCATCAGTTGTGGGCCCGGCCGGTGGTGGCCGCCGCGTTCGCCGATGGGCGCCTGTCGTATTCGGCGGTGAGAGCCATCACCAGGATCGACGACCCTGACATTGAGGTGGATCAGGCGCTGGTGGAGCTGGCGATGGCGGGGACGGTGGTTGATGTGGAGCGAGCAGTGCGCTGCTATCAGCGTCACGCCGATCAGCATCGAGCCCCCGCCGACGTTGAGAGCCGCCGCGGGGTGCGGATCCAGCGCGGCTTTGATGGTACGGGGCGCGTCGAGATCATCCTGAGTGACGTGGAGCTCGAGGAGTTCGCAGCGGTCCTCCAAGCGTTCGTCGACGTCGGATCCCGGCCGGTGACCGAGACTTCAGCTGAGGCGCCCGATCCCTCAGGAGAGTCTCCACGTGGAGACTCTCCGGCCGACGACACCAGGGCAAGCGTCGAGTCTCCACATGGAGACTCGGCAACGGGTGTGGGGTATCAGAGCTGGCCGTCGCGGCAGGCCGACGCCTTGATGGACATGGTCCGGGTCGGCTTGGCCCATGTCGATGACGGCCAGGCGGCGGGCGACGACCGCTACCTGGTCCATGTCATCGCCGGCCCCGACGGTGCAAGCCTGGTCGATGGCACCCCGCTTCACCCGGCCACCGCGGCCACAGTGGGCTGTGACGCCGCGCACGTGACCCATACGGTTGGCGAAGGTGGCGAGCTGTTGGCTTTGGGCCGCAAGACAAGGAAGTGGTCCACCGCCCAACGCCGAGCGACGATGGTCCGCGACGGCGGGACGTGTCGGTTCCCGGGTTGCTGGCGACGCAGAGCGGACCTGCACCACCAGCAGTTCTGGACCGACGGCGGTCGGACCGACATCGACAACGGCTTCTTGGTCTGTCGCCGCCATCACGCCCTCCTCCACAACGGCTATCGGGCCATCGGCAATCCCAACATTCGACTGCGGTTCCACCGCCCCGACGGCACCCCTATCGGTACCACCACGCCACGGTCACGCGGTTGTGCCCGGCCGCCCGGAGGGTGAGGGTCCCCGGTTGGTGCGCTCTGCCAAGACCGCGCTCGCCTCCACGAGAGGAGCAAGACGCTCGAACGTAGCGCTGGCTACCGGTCGGAGGTGCCGCAGGAAGGAGCACGGCGAGGTCGAAGCCGGTGAGGTCTGTAGCCGAGGCCATGTGATGGTCAGCTGTTGACGCTGGATCCGCTGGAAATCGACAGGCAGATCGTGGCGGACCCCGCCGAGGTTGCCGGTGGCTCCGTTGACGATGACGGTCTCGCCGCCGCGCAGGCCACCACGGCGCCAGGCACCGTCAGCGATCGCCAACGAGGCCAGGAACGGCAGGCGACTGATGTCGGTGGTCGAGTCTGCGCCGACCAACACTGTGGCGCAGCTGGCGGGGTACAGCGCCCTCTGCGAAACTGCCGTTGCGCCACCGCTGCTGCATCCGCCTCGATCGTGGGGAGCGGCTGCCTGTCCAGCCGATCAGGATTTCGTCCGCCGACCCCGCGAATGGTTGGTTCTCCTTACGGGCGTGACGCCGGGGATGCCGCGAGCGCTGACGCCAGCGGCAGTACCGCCAGAGCCATGCTGATGCTGCGCCGGACTTGGAGGGCCTCGACGCCGACCAGGTTGGCATTGGGTCCGAGCAGGATCATGGCGATGGCGACGAGCGGGTGGACGCCCTCCAAGCAGCCGGCAAGCTGTCCGGTTACCACTCGCTGGCACGCAACGCGTGCCGACCTATTGCGCCGATTGGGACGCTGTCGTGAAGCGACCGTTGCCTGAACCGAAAATAGATCGTGAGTAGTCCGCGGACGCGGGCGCGCGCCTGGGTGCGGGGCGAAGCCCCGCTCGGGAGGAAGTCGCGATGTTCGGTTGTGCTCAGGCGGCGGGGCTGAGGGTGACTT
>JBPCNZ010000084.1:0-6016 GCA_051000755.1 Acidimicrobiales bacterium
CCCCCTCCCCCCCGTTGTGTGCTTCTTTGTTGGGGGGAAGGGGTGCGGAGTTTTTCACCCCCTCTTCCCCCCCTCTCCTCCCCCCTTCGTCTTCCCCGGGCCAGCGCAGAGGTCGCCGGCCGACGTCGGGCTCGGCGCGCCCGTCGGCTCCGCCCGACGGCCCCGGGCGTCGAGGCCGCCCCGGGCGTCGAGGCAGGCCCGGGCGTCGAGGCAGGCCCAAGCGTCGAGGCGGCCCCGGGCGTCGAGGCGCGGCGGCCGACGGAAGCCCTGACGGAGAGCGCTAGGACGCCAGAGGCCTCCGGCAGGCCATCACCCGCCCGGATCGTGCCTGAGCCGATGCCCGGGTCGGGGTGGTCCTGGAACGCCGATGACGAGCAGTCCTGGGAGGTTTGGGAGGCGAACGGCACCGCCGGTGATACCGATCGCCGGCTGGCGTCGCTGGACACCGAGCTCGAACGTCCCCTGCCGGCACCGGTGCGATTGGCCCAACTCGTCGGCGGTCGGCGGTTCCTCCGGCTTGGTGGGCGTGGTGACCGCAAGAGGCCCACCGCCGACGACGCCTGACGTCGGCGGCGACAGCGAAGTGCCCCCAGCCCGTTGAACGCTGGTAAACCTGGCGGGGTATGGAGCGTTTCCTGTCCCCGGCGTGGTTCGAGAGGGTCACGGGCGATGCCGGTCAGGCTGCCGAGCATCCTGATGTGGTGCTCGCCCAGGTGGTGACGGGCACGCCCGAGGGCGAGGTGCGCTACCAGGTGATCATCGACGACGGCCGGGCTACCATCCTCGTGGGGAGCCCAGCCGAGGCGGACATGACCTTCACGAGCGACTACAACACGGCCTCGGCGATCGCCTCGGGTTCTCTGTCCACCGAAACGGCGCTCAGCGAGGGGCGCATCCGCGTCTCGGGCAACCTGAACTGTCTCGACAATCATGCACAGGCCCTCGCCGGACTCGATCCCATGGCATCGGCCCGGGCCGACACCCTCTTCGACCTTCCTGGCGATGATGGCTGAACAACCGGGTCCCCTCGATGACTGAACGAGCCGGTCGCCTCCGGGGGTGGTACCTCGACCCCACCGACCCGACTACCGTCCGCCACTGGGACGGCGACCGTTGGGGCCGGGCCAGGATCCGGCCGGCGTGGAGCATCTCGGCGGGCGACCTGGTGGTCGACGTCGAGGGCCGCTTCGACGCCTCGAGGCCATGGGCAGGTCCGGTCGTCGAGGGTCCGGCCCGCCCCGCCAACGACCGGGCGGCCGCCGGGGCGCTCGGCATGGGGACCGAACCCGTACGGGGCCGGACCACGCCCGCCGCCCTGCGATCGGGGAGCGGAAGCCACGGCTCCAGAGCCGGCCACTTCTCCCCGATCGGGGCGAGCAACGATTTCGTTTCCAGACCGCCGTGGGCGGTGTCGCGTCGCCCCCTGGCCATCTTCGCTTTGGTCGTGGTCGTGGCCATCGTGGCCGTGGCCGCCTCCGTCGTCGGTCGCCCAACCCGGACCCCGAGCAGCCAGGCCCCGATACCGTCCGGTTTCGTCGCCCAGGCCAGCCGGGGATGTGCCGCCATGCTCGGTACCCGGAGGCCGGCGACGTTGCCCGTCGACCCGATGGCGGTGGGCGCCGAGGTGGCCCAGATCACCACCCTGACGAAGGATCTGCGGAACGTTGCGTTGGCCACCGGCGCCACGTTCCAGACCGGAAGCTGGTTGGACGGGTGGCGACGGTTCACCGCCGACGAGGCACAACGGGCCGCCGCCCTCGGCGCCAAGCCCGTGTCCTCGCCGGCCCCAGCGGCGTCGCCAGCATCTGGGTCAGCCACGGCAGCGTCGCCGGCCGCCCTTCCCGGCGCCGTCCATGCGGTGATGGGCGCACCCGGTCCCGCCGCCCTCGCCCTGCGCTCCCAGTCCGAGGCTGACACGGCCGACCATTTCGCCGCTGTCAACAGCCTCCAAGCCTGCACCATCCTGGCTCGGGGCGGAGGCTCGGTCCAGACCATCCCCTCATAGGCGGTCGATCCCCTTGGTGCGGAAACGGATCTTGGCTCAGACCTCGAAGGTTCCCCCCGCCCGCCAGTAGAACCGCTCCCGACGTTCAAGGAACTGCTCGTCGACCAGGAACCGACGCAGCGCCGCGTAGTCGGGATGGAACCGTCCCAGCAGGCGATTGACCTCTGCCTCCTTATAGACCTGGCCCGGCTCGAACTGCTGGGCCAGGAAGTCGAGCACCACCATCCGCTTGGCGCGCTGGGTCGGGATCGATCGAAGGCGACCGTCGTCCATGAACCCCCGCAGGACGATCGCCTGCTCGGGGCTTGCCCCCAGATCGGCGGGATCCACCGCCGGCCGGAGGCGGGAGGCCAGCCGGGCCGCCCCGGTGAGGGTGGCCATCTGGACGACGATCCGGTCGCCCCCACCAGAGGGGGCCGACCCGACGATGCCGGCCGCCGCCAGCCGGCCCAAGGCCCGTCTGACCTGGCCGGGCCCCATCCCGGTGCGGGTTGCGACGTCCTCGGCGCCCGCCGGGCCATAGAGGACGACGGCGGCGAGAACGGTGAGGCTGTCCGGTGCCGCCATCGCCGCCAGGATCCGGCCGGGGTGGTGGTTGCCGCCGGTGGCCTCGTCGTCCGGCGGCGGGGGGCCGGCGTCGGAGTCGGCGTCGGCGTCGGCGTCGGAGTCGGCGTCGGCGTCGGCGTCGGCGTCGGCGTCGGCGGAGACCACGGCTGCACGCTACGACCTCGCTCGAGGCGGTGACGCTGATCGACGAAGTGTCGGATTCAGGACGCTATGCGACCCTCAGCGTCACCACGTCGCGCTGGCGACACCGGGTGGCCCACCCCAGAACGCGACACCACGTCGCACTGACGTCACCGCGCCGCCCACCCAGAACTCGGCACCGCGTCACGGGGAGGCGTCGCCCGCCTGAAGCGGTTCACGGGCCTGGCCGTCGAGGGGCAGCCCCGGGAACGGTGAAGCGGCGTCCGGTGACCAAAGGTCCCGGCAACATCCTCACCCGGCGGCGGGTACGCTCCACGGACGCGCTTGTATGGGAGGCACGACAGGTGATGCTTTCGGACGTGATCGACGATCAGTTCCTGGCGAAATATCGCGCTCTGCTCGACGCTGAAGACGCGGCGTTCGATGAGCTCGAGCACGCAGTCGAGGACGGTGCGCGGGAGCGCTTCAACGCCGACCTCCTCGCTTGGCGTGACGCCGTGGAACGCAAGCTGTGCTACCTGCACCGCTTGGGGGTCGTCTTGCCACCCGCCCTGGCCTGCTGATCCACGGATCGGAGCCACCACCCGCCGGCGCCGATCCCCGAGGCCTCAGTGCCTGCCGTCTCAGATCAGGCCCAGCTCCTTGACGGCGTCTCGCTCGGTGGCGAGCTCGGCCACCGAGGCGTCGATGCGCGACCGGGAGAAGTCGTCGATGTCGAGGCCGCCAACGATCTTGTAGGTCCCATCGGTCACCGTGCACGGGAACGACGAGATGAGGCCCTCGGGGACCCCGTACGAGCCGTCGGAAGGGACGGCCATGGATACCCAGTCGTGGTCGGGGGTGCCTGCCACCCAGTCGTGGACATGGTCGATGGCCGCGTTTGCCGCTGAGGCCGCGCTCGACGCACCCCGGGCTTCGATGATGGCGGCTCCCCGCTGCTGCACCTGGGGGATGAACTCCGACTCGATCCAGCTCCGGTCGCCGATCCCATCGATTGCCGGTTTGCCTCCGATCTGGGCCCGATAGACGTCGGGGTACTGCGTAGCGGAGTGATTGCCCCAGATCGTCATGTGGCTGAGCTCCGACACCGGGCGGCCGGCTCGCTGGGCCAGCTGGCCCATGGCCCGGTTGTGGTCCAGGCGGGTCATGGCCGTGAACTGCCCGTCAGGGATGTCCGGCGCCGCGTTCATGGCGATGAGGGCGTTGGTGTTGGCCGGGTTGCCGACCACGAGGACCCGGACGTCCCGCGAGGCGTTGTCGGAGAGGGCCTTGCCCTGCACCGTGAAGATGGCCCCGTTGGCCTCGAGGAGGTCCTTGCGCTCCATCCCCTTGGTTCGGGGGCGGGAACCGACGAGCAGGGCCACATCGACGTCACCGAAGGCCACGTTGGCATCGTCGGACGTGACGATCTCGGTGACGAGCGGGAAGGCGCAGTCATCGAGCTCCATCACCACACCGCCGAGTGCCCCGAGGGCGGGCGTGATCTCCAGCAACTGGAGGATGATGGGCTGGTCCGGACCGAGCAGCTGGCCGCTGGCGATGCGGAACAGCAAGCTGTAACCGATCTGGCCTGCGGCTCCGGTAACGGCGACACGGACGGGGGATGCTGGCATCGAGGTGGCCTCCAGGGCAGGGGTAAACGGGTCCGAGGTTAGGGGCGGGCTTCTGGGCGAGGCCAACGCGCCCCCCGGGCCTCAGGTGAGGCGATCGACGATGGCGCTGGCGAACTCCGACGTCTTGACCTCGGTGGCCCCTTCCATCTGGCGGGCGAAGTCGTAGGTCACCACCTTGTCGGCGATGGTCGCCTCCATGGCCGCCACGATGTCATCTGCAGCACCCTGCCAGCCCAAGTGCTCGAACATGAGCACGCCGGAGAGGAGTAGCGAGCCGGGGTTGACCTTGTCCTGACCGGCGTACTTGGGGGCCGTGCCGTGGGTGGCCTCGAAGATGCCGTGACCGGTCACGTAGTTGATGTTGGCCCCGGGGGCGATCCCGATCCCGCCGACCTGAGCGGCCAGGGCGTCGGAGATGTAGTCACCGTTCAGGTTGGTGGTGGCGATCACGTCGAAGTCATCCGGGCGGGTCAGGATCTGCTGGAGGGTGATGTCGGCGATGTTGTCCTTGATCAGGATCTTGTCTCCGGGCTCGCCGCCACAGTCATCCCAGCCCACAGCCACGTCGGCGAACTCGTCGCGCACCAGGTCATAGCCCCAGGAGCGGAAGGCTCCCTCGGTGAACTTCTGGATGTTGCCCTTGTGGACCATGGTCACCGACTTGCGCCCCCGGCTGACCGCGTAGTTGATCGACGCCCGGATGAGGCGCTTGGAACCCGTCTCGGAAATGGGCTTGATGCCGACACCCGAGTCGGGGCGGATGTCCCAACCGAACTCGTCATGGAGCATCTCGATCATCCGCTTGGCCTCGGCCGTGCCCTCCTGGACCTCGAGCCCGGCGTAGATGTCCTCGGTGTTCTCCCTGAAGATCACCATGTCGACCAGTTCCGGGCGCTTGACCGGGGATGGCACCCCCTGGAACCAGCGCACGGGACGGAGGCAGACGTAGAGGTCGAGGATCTGGCGGAGGGCCACGTTGAGCGAGCGGAACCCGCCTCCGACGGGCGTGGTCAGCGGTCCCTTGATGCCGATGAGGTACTCCTTGAAGACCTCGATGGTCTCCTCGGGCAGCCAGCTGCCCGTCTCCTTGTAGGCCTTCTCGCCGGCGAGGACCTCTTTCCAGCTGATCGTCTTGCCATGCTTGTGGGCGGCGGCGTCGAGTACCGTCTTGGCCGCCGGCCAGATGTCGACGCCGGTGCCGTCCCCCTCGATGAAGGGGATGATCGGCTCGTTGCTGACGGTAAGGTTGCCGTCCTCAGTCGTGATCCTGTCGGCCATGATCGCAGCCTACCGACGCTCCAAGCTGATGGGACACGGCCGGCGCCCACCGACGACGACCGCCAAGACGACGTCGGTCGATCAGGCCGGCCCATCCGGGTAGAGATCAACCATGCGACCCCCGCTGCCCCCCTTCGATGCCGAATCGGCCCGAGCCAAGGTCCAAGCGGCCGAGGACGGTTGGAACACCCGGGACCCCGAGAAGGTGGCCGCCGCCTACACCGAGGATTCGGTGTGGCGGAACCGGGACGAGGTCCTGAACGGCCGCACCGAGATCGTGGCCTTCCTGAACCGAAAATAGATCGTGAGTAGTCCGCGGACGCGGGCGCGCGCCTGGGTGCGGGGCGAAGCCCCGCTCGGGAGGAAGTCGCGATGTTCGGTTGTGCTCAGGCGGCGGGGCTGAGGGTGACTT
>JBPCNZ010000085.1:0-21865 GCA_051000755.1 Acidimicrobiales bacterium
CCCTCCGGCGGCAACATCAACATGTAGCCGTGAAAAGCCTCATCCCCAGCTGACCGGCCGACCCGCGACGTCATACCCGCAATCGTCGCAGATTCAACAGACAGCAGCGCGGACCTGAATGCTTACCCGTCGTCATGCCCGACGCTATGCCGGCCACGTTCGGTGAACTCCGAGCCTGCTTCTCCGATGCCCGAGCCAATCCGGGCTTCCGGGCTGATCGCTGAGGCAGGTACGATCGCGCTTGTGGCAGCAAGCGAGCCGTCAGTGGAGCTGTGGGTCGACGACCACCAGGAATACGAACCGGGCGTCGTCCACGCCCACCTCCGCCACGCCAGGATTCCGATGGATCCCCGACCCGGCGATTTCTTGGTCATCGGTGATGATGACGCACCACCTGTTCTCGCCAAGGTCCTCCTCCGAGAGGCGGACGGGGAGCTTCTCCTTACATTGCTGGCCGGACCGCCAGAGTCGCACCCTGAGTTCCGCTCTCGCCGGATGCCGAGCGTCGCGTAGGGAGCCTTTACCCGGTCGTCGGAGGGCGACCGGGACGATTCTGCGGTGTTGGTAGAGATGAAACCCTGCTTGCAAAGCAGGGTTTGGATGGACTGGTGTGGACCTGTGCGGAGGTTTTGGCTGGTCAGGTGGCCGCCGGGCACGGTAACGGATGCGGGCGGATGGCAGCGGATGTGCCATGGGAGTGCCATGGTGGGACGGGACCGGTGCGTGACCTCCCCCGGGAGCGTGGACCCTTATGGCCGTATTGTGCACGATGGGCGCGAGGATCCGCGCGAATAGTGCTGGACGTGCGCTGTCGGGGGTGTTAGACCGATGTCCGTCCAACCCTCGTTGAAACAGCTCTATGTTCTAGCCGACGCTGGCGACCGGACGGCCATGGGAGAGCTTGGTGAACTTCTCTGGTCCGAACAACCAGAGGCGGCGCGGGCTTGGCTCGAACGAGCAGCGGACCTCGGGAGCTGGTGGGCCGCTGGGACCCTGGCCACCTTGATAGGGACGTCAGACGAGTCCGAGCGGTGGCGGCACATCACGAGCGACCTTGCTCAGTCCGATGTTGATAGCGGTGATGTCGACGCAATGACTTTCCTCGCCTGGCTCCATCAGGACGCAGATCCTGTTCAAGCAAGTGCACTTTATTTGCGGGCGGCTGAAGCTGGAAGTTTGGATGCGATGGAGCGTCTAGGAACCTTGCTCGTAAATCGAGGCAATGACCGTGAAGCGCGCCAGTGGTACCAGCGGGCCGCCGAGGCTGGCTCAGTTAATGCCATGACCAACTTAGGAAGGCTGCTCTTCTATACGGATCGGGAGGAGGGTCTGAAGTGGCTACGAAAAGCGGCCGAAAGTGGAAACATACGTGCGATGAAAGATCTGGCGGCAGGTATTGAGTTTAGGGACTGGGATGGAGCATATACCTGGATACAGAAGGCCTGCGACCTCGGAGACGAAGAAGCATGCAATTTGTTAGCGGGGGCGCCTCGGCACCGGCGGTTGTTAACGCGAATGCCATTGTTTGCTCAGGCCGCCGAGAAGAATGCGATGCGAAGAGGAAGAGAGGCTACACGAAGAATGAAGAATACTAATGGGTTAGAATCATAGGCTGACAAAAGAACGCAAGGTCGTGCCAAGCTCATCGCTTGAGAGATCTCCAGAAGACCACGCAAACTTTCTCGCCTTCTTGACGTAGTAGGGAAAGTTTGAACCGGCAACACTCCCCGGGTGGGTGTCGTGGAACGTGGTGGTCGTTCGGAGATGTCGCTGCGCTGGCACCTTCAGAGCCCGGGTGGTTGGCGGTGCGGGGAGCGGAGCGGACCGCTCCGCCCGCACATCTCGTAGCTGGATGAGGACTCGCTGGGAGCGTTCGGTGAGCTATCCCAGTGGGCTCGGCCTCAGCCTCGGTGGCGGCATCAGATCGATGACTCCGGACTTGCTGTGCGCAGACGACCAGCGGGCACCCGGCGGGATGTAATCCCGTAGCGGTAATCGACCGAGCGCCGGCCGGTGTTCACTCTGGCGCCCGACCCACATCATCTGCCGTACGAAGAGGGCAGCCTCGATGTCGTTTTTTCGGTCGGGGTCCTTGAGCACGTGCGAGACACAGGTGGCGATGAGGTGACGTCGTTGGCTGAGATACGGCGGGTTCTGACAGAGAACGGGCTTTTGATTTGTTGTCACTTTCCGAACCAGTGGAGCTGGATCGACTGGACGGCACGACTGAGTAACACCCGGCATTGTCATGATTTTCGGTATACGAAGTCCGATATTGTGCGGTTGACTGGCGAGACTGGCTTCGAATTGAAAGAGCTCAAGCGTTACGGCATTTTGCCTCGCAACTCATTGGGTCGAGTTTCTCCGCGGATTGGGGAGTCAGAGGTGGCAGCGCGATTGGTCGACGCCGTGGATGATACGCTGGGACTTCTACTCTGGCCGATAGTCCAAAACTTCGGTTTCGTTGCTCGGGCTCATCCGTAACTGGCAAGTATGGGAGTGTCACGGCACATCCTTCATGTGCCTGTCGAGCTGATGCGACGCACCGTCTGTTCGTGAACTGGGGTGGAGGCTCAGGGTTGACCACCCGGCTGGTTACGCCGTGACGTCGGGCTGGCGCCGGGTACCCCAAGCGCAGACAGGCTTGACGTGCTGTGCGGGTCAAGCTCCGACGGGCGGGCAATGCTGCACCTGGAAAGGCCTCCATGAACGTCGAGGTGATTACGGTCTGCCTCGCGACCGCCGCCATCTCCGCCGGCGCCGCGTTCGCTGCATCGGGTGCACAACGCGGATTGTGCCCATATCGGAGGTGGCGCTCAGCCGCACGAGAGGAAAGCCTGGAATCGGTGGATCGAGGGCGGTTTCGACCGCCCCGTTCCCGCCTACCAACTGGACGCCGAGGCCGGACGGAACGACAACGGTGATGGTCCCCATCCCGGTGTGGACAACCAGGTCGATGTCCCAGCCCTCGAACTCGGCTTCGCTCAGATCGATGGTGACGGAGCCCATATCCGCCTGAATCCTGGTGAGCCGGCCCACCTGCCAGCGGCCCGCTAAGCGCACCGCGTTCATGGACGTGTTGATCTCGAGCGACTCTTGGCTACGGCGCTCGGGTGGCGTGAATTCGACGGGGGGCGGCAGGCTACGAACCACGGCGGCGAACTCTGCCTCGGTGCGGACTCCGAGCAGCCCATCGACGGCCTGTTCAAAGCGGTCCAGATCCACTTTGCCGCTGGCCACGAGTCCCTTCACGACATCGATCCCCCGTCGCCGCAGGTCATCGGAAATCGGAGAGCCGGCCTCGACTGGGAGCCCTTCGGTAGTCACGGCCAAGACCCTATCTACCCTGTATCTGGCAAGCAGGGAAGGATGGGGATGGACAAGGACTTGGTCGACCAGGTGGTCGACGTCGCGGAGCATAAGGTCGGAGGTTCGACTCCGGCCTCGTAGCATCGTCTGCGGGACCCCATCTATGAAGGCGCCGCATCCATGAACGACACTGCCCTGACCACCCTGCTCGGCCCCGGGGCCTCCTCGGGCGCGTGGGCCCTCGATCCGGAGCGGTCCCACCTTGGCTTCCGCTCCGCGAGTGGATGGGGCCTCATCAAGGTCAAAGGACAGTTCAGCGCCGCGTCCGGCCAGCTGACGGTTGCCGACGACGGGTCCACCAGCGGCGAGGTGGTGATCGACGCCGCATCAGTCGCAACCGGGATCAAGAAGCGAGACAAGCATCTGCGCTCCAAGGACATCCTCGCCGTCGAAGACCATCCGACCATCGTCTACACGGTCAACGACGTCGTTGCGGGCAAGGGCAGCGAGGCTCGGGTCTCGGGCACGCTCGAAGTGGCAGGTACGACCCAACCCCTCGACCTTGACGTCCGGGTGAGCGAGAGCGACGACGCCGGGGTGACGATCGCCACCGAGACAGAGATCGACAGGTCTCTTTGGGGTGTCGACTTCAAGAAGCTGG
The DNA here is from genome assembly GCA_051000755.1 of Acidimicrobiales bacterium. Classification (GTDB taxonomy): domain Bacteria; phylum Actinomycetota; class Acidimicrobiia; order Acidimicrobiales; family Palsa-688; genus JALZAH01. The sequence goes on from JBPCNZ010000085.1 coordinate 3,971, forward strand.
GCATGACCAGGATGTCCACCCCGATCGAGCTCGTCGCCCGGTTCCAGCGCCCAGCTGTGTGACATCGGAGCTGTGTGACATCGGAGTCAGGCCCTTTCGGCAGCCTGATCCGGACGCCATCCCCTCGGGTCCCGGCCGGGGGCTCGAGCACGACTTCGTCCTCATCCTCGACTCGGGAGATCAAGCAAGATGGGGCCATGGACCGGGTACGCCTGCGAGCGATGAGCGAGACCGACCTGGGCCTTCTCGCCGCCAACGAGACCCCGGAGTCCGATCCCTGGAACTTCTTCGAGATCCAGGCCAGCAACCGACTCCACCGCCGCTTCGCCACGACCGGTGGAATCACCGACGACGCCGGGATGCTCGCCGTGGAAACCAACGATGGCACGCTCGTCGGGTCCGTCAGCTGGTTCACCGTTCAGCATGGCCCCTCGGCCGCCTGCCATGCGTTCAACGTCGGCATCTCCCTGTTTGCCGAACATCGCGGCCAGGGGTATGGGTCCAGCGCCCAGCGCCAGCTCTGCGACTACCTGTTCTCCACCCGCCTCGTCGAGCGGGTCGAGGCCGGCACGGACCTTGACAACGTCGCCGAGCAGCGGGCCCTTGCGTCGGCGGGGTTCCACCGGGAGGGCACGCTGCGCCATGCCCAGTTCCGGGCCGGCCACTGGCGTGACGTCATCCTCTACAGCCGCCTTCGGGGCGACGGCGCCATCTCGACACCTGTCTCACGGGGCGATGGAGCCGTCCCGACACCTGCGTCACGTGGCGACGAGAAGGGCGATGCCCACGAAGACGACGAGGGCGGCGAGGCTCCGTCGACGTCCTGACCCCTCCCGGAGGAAGACGGTGCCGAACAGGGCGGCAACGACGACGCTGGTCTCTCGCAATGCCGAGACCGTGGCGAGGGCGGCGCGGGTCTGGGCCCACAGCACGAGGGAGTAGGCGCTGACCGAGAGCAGACCGCCGAGGACCCCGAGAACCCAGCTCCGGTTGACCCCTTGCACCAGACGGCCGCGCCGCAGCACGACGATGGCCGCGACGACCACCACGTCTTGAGCTACGAACAGGGCCCCGGCGTAGCCGAGGGGGCTGGCGGCGCGGCGCACGCCGAGGCCGTCCACGACGGTGTAGGCGGCGATGGCCACCCCGGTGGCCACCGCCAGCGCCAGGGCCCGTCGACCTCCGGGTGGGCGCGGCCCACGAGCCCAGACCAGGCTGGTCAGCCCACCGGCGATGACGGCGACACCCACGATCTGCCAGGGGGCGAGCGTCTCGCCGACGACGACTGCGGCTCCCCCGGCGACGAGCAACGGGGCCAGGCCCCGGGCCAACGGGTAGACCTGACTGAGATCGCCGAACCGGTAGGAGTTGAGCAGCGTCACGTTGTAGACGACGTGGATGGCGGCGGAGAGGGCCAGGAACGGCCACGCCGCTCGAGCGGGACCGCGCACGACCACCAGGACGGCTACGCCCCAGACGACTGCGGTGATGCCGATCAACCCGAAGGCCACGACCTGGTCCTTCATCGCCTTGGCCATGGCGTTCCAGCTCGCGTGCAGGACGGCGGCGACCAGGACCACCGAGACGATGCCCCAGCCCGGCGTCGACGGCAAGGTCCCCACCAACAGCGGCCCCGCTCCCTATCGGTTCCGCATGCGATCCAGGTTCCGCCGGTCCCGCTTGGTCGGCCGACCGGCTCCCGGCTCCCGGTACAGCAGGGGGCTGACCAGCTCGCGGGGTGGGGGTGGCGGGCTGTGGTCGACGACGCACTCGGCGGCCGCGGCGGCGCCGACGCGCTTGTGGATGATCTGAGCCACCTCGAGGATTCGCTCCCTCGGCCCAACGGTGGCCTCCACCCGGTGCCCGACCCGGACCGGGGTCGAAGGCTTGGCCGGCTTGCCGTTCACCCGGACATGGCCGCCTCGGCAGGCGTCAGCCGCCAGGGTGCGGGTCTTGTACAGCCTGACGGACCACAGCCACAGATCGATGCGCGTCTCTTCGATGAACCCATGGTGGCAGGCGGGGTGCAACCTCGGAGCAATCAGTCGGCCAGATCGGCGTCAGCGTCGGGCCGGGCCGTCGGCGCGACGTCCCCCCGCTCGACCAGGTAGTCCGCCGGAGCCGTCTCGTCGACGCCGGCACTGGTCGGGTGCAGGCCTCGCAGGATGAGGGTGAGGACCACGGTGACGACCAGGTTGAGCACCAGGGCACTGAAGCCGATGTAGAGGCTCTGGTGCCACAATGGCACCTTGGCCGTCGACGTGGCGAAGTGGTGCACGGTGGGGGTCGACTGGTGGTACGCGGCGACCGTGCCATAGGCCATGCCCGCCGCCCATCCCGCGATGAGCGCCCACCGGTGGAACCACCGGGTGTAGAGGCCGAGGGCCAGGGCCGGGAAGGTCTGGAGGATCCAGACTCCTCCGAGCAGCTGGAGGTTGATGGCGTTCTGGGTGTTGAGGCCGAGGACGAACGCCAGGGCCCCGAACTTGACGACGAGGGAGACGAGCTTGGCCACCTTGGCCTGCTCGGCGGCATCGGCCTGCCGCCGGATGTACTCCCGGTAGATGTTGCGGGTGAAGAGGTTGGCGGCGGCGATGGACATGATGGCGGCCGGCACCAGGGCCCCGATGGCGATCGCCGCGTAGGCCACGCCTGCGAACCAGCTGGGGAACATCTTGTGGAACAGCAACGGCGCCGCCAGGCGGGAGTTGGTCGTCTTGATGCCGGCGGCGATCGCCATGTAGCCCAGGAGGGCGATGAACGCCAGGGCCAGGGAGTACAGCGGCAGGGCCGCGGTGTTGCGCCGGATGGTCTCCCGCCGCCCGGTGGAGAGGACCCCGGTCACCGAGTGGGGATACATGAACAGCGCCATCGCCGAGCCGAGCGCCAGGGTGGCGTAGGACCAGTAAGCACTGTGACCGGGCACGAACGCGAACGGCGCCTTCTTGTGCTTGGCCACCGCGGCGGCGTTGACGGTGTTGGCGTGGGCGTGCACGGCCGAGAAGATGTGGCCGTAGCCCCCCAGGCGTATCGGGATGTAGATGACGGCGACGGCGATGACGATGTAGATGAGGGCGTCCTTGACGAAGGCGATCATGGCCGGCGCCCGCAACCCCGACGTGTAGGTGTAGGCGGCCAGGACGACGAAGGCGATGATCAGGGGCAGGTCCTTGACAACACCGGACGATCCGTTGCCGACACCCAGCACCTGCAGCACCGATTGGATGCCGACCAGCTGCAGGGCGATGTAGGGCATCAGGGCGAGGATGCCGGTGAGTGCCACCACCAACCCCAGGGTGCGGGAGCCGAACCGGCCCCGGACGAAGTCGGCCGGGGTCACGTAACCGTGGCGGTGGGCGACCGACCACAGGCGGGGCATGAGCACGAACACGATCGGCCACACGAGGATGGTGTACGCCACGGCAAACCAGCCCGACACCGCGCCGGCGGCGTACATGGCGCCGGGAACGGCGATGAAGGTGTAGGCGGTGTAGAGGTCCCCGCCGAGCAGGAACCAGGTGATCCAGCCCCCGAAGTTGCGGCCTCCAAGGCCCCACTCGTCGAGGCTGTCGAGAGCAGCCGTTCTCCGCCACCGGGCCGCAACGAACCCGAGGACGGTCACCAACGCGAAGAGCAGGATGAAGACCGTGAGGGCGGTCCCGTCGAGCTTGGTCACGAGCGCACCTCCGAGCGGTCGAATGCCTCCCTTGGACCCCGCAGGCGGCGAGGTCGAACCACGAACAACCGGTAGGCCCCGAACTGCAGCAGGGCGTTGAGGAGCAGCCACAGCAGGGAGTACCAGTAGAAGAACGGGAAGCCGGCCAGGGTCGGCGTCACCTTGGCGTACGACGGAACCCACAGCAGGGCCACCATGGCCGCGCCCAGCATGACGGCGACCACCACGAAGGTCCCTGGCGCCTGCTGGAAGCGCAACGGACCGTTGCCCGACGACTGCTCGGCCATCCTGTCCTCCGTTCTCGCCTCGGTCCCCCCGAGCGATGTCTCCGAGCATAGACAGGTCGGATTCCCCCATGTCGGGGCTCACCGGGCCGGCCGCGGCCTCCCGGCGCCCGTTTGTGGGCCGGCGTTGAGGGGTAGGAGGGGCCCTGACCGGGCGAAACCGCGCGGTGGGAGGTTTATCGTTGTGGGCGTAGGAACCAGCCTCTTCCTGATCGCCGTCGGGGCCATTCTGGACTTCGCCGTCACGGTGTCGACCAAGAGCTTCAACATCAACAAGATCGGGCTGATCTTGATGATCGTCGGCATCATCGGATTGGTGCTCTCGCTCATCTTCTGGCGTTCGTGGGGTGGCGTGGGCACGGGCTACCGCCGCACCGATCGAGGCCGCCGGGACGGCAACGGGACCTACATCGACCAGGACCGCCGCTACTGAGCAGCAACCCCACCACCCTGCTCGGCCGCTACGAGTTGGGCGCACTGCTGGGTTCGGGTGCCATGGGTGACGTGTGGGCGGCGTGGGACCACCGGCTGCACCGACCGGTTGCCGTCAAGCTCCTCAGGGAAGCGGTGGCCAGCCAGCCCGGCGTGCGGGCCCGGTTCGAACAGGAGGCCCGCACCGCGGGTCGCCTCGTGCACCCCAACGTCGTCACCGTGTTCGACACCGGTGAGGAAGGTGCCACCGCCTTCTTGGTGATGGAGCAGTTGTCGGGCCGGACCCTGGCGGACGACGCCGCCGAGGGGCCACTGCCGACCGAGACGGTCCGCCACCTCGGACTGCAGGTTCTCGATGGTCTGGTCGCCGCCCACCACATCGGGCTGGTGCACCGGGACATCAAACCCAGCAACCTGCTGGCCGCCGGTCCCCTGACCTGGAAGGTCGGCGACTTCGGGATCGCCAAGAGTGTCGAGGCGACCGACCCGGGCCTGACCTCGACCGGACTGGTCATCGGCACGCCTGCCTACCTGGCCCCCGAGCGGATAGCAGGCGCCCCGGCCAGCGCCTCGAGCGACCTCTACGCTCTCGGTCTGGTCCTGCACGAGGCGGCCACGGGGAGCCGGGTGTGGAGGCCCCACGCCCTGGGGCCACCGTCGGTCCCCCGCCTGGAGGATCTGGGCATCACCTGGGCGCCGACTCTCTCCGCCGTCATCCAGCGGGCGGTCGACCCCGACCAGACCCGGAGATTTTCCTCGGCCGCGGAGATGGCGGCCCACCTCCGCTCCGAAGAGCCGGCCCCAGCCACGACGGTGGCCGAGGGCGATCGCTGGGCCCCGACAGCGACAGCCATCCTGGGCCACACGAGGGTGGAGCCACCGATCGCCCTCGCCGGCGCGGTCCGGGCCGCCCGTCGCCGCCGTGGCCTCATGGCCGCGACGGCCGTCGCCCTCGTCCTTCTTGCGGGTGTGGTCGTCGCCCTGGCCGTGAGCGGCGGCGGGACACCGGCGCCGTCGACGCCGACGTTGGTGACGTCGACCACCTCTCCGCCCTCACCGACGAGCAGGGCGCCGACCGGCGGGACCCAGCCCACCGCACCGACGACCGCAGAACCGACAACGGCCGAACCGGCGACGGCAACCACGAAGGGACCCGCCCCCACGCCGCCGTCGACCACCGGCGGGCCCCCCGGCAAATCGGGTGGCAACCACGGTCACGGCCACAGCGGGGGCGGGGACTAGCTCCCGGACCACCGATCGGTCAGCGAGCGCTGCCCGTGATCTGCGGGGTACCGACCAGGCCGAAGCTCTGGAGGACGGCGAGGAGGTCCCGGTGGCCCCAGAGCTGGCAACCCGACGCGAACCCGGTCCGGCGGGGCGGGCCGCCGTTGACCAGTTGGTAGGCGCCATGGGCGGAGAGGAGCGCCGTCTGCTTGTAGTTGCACGCCCCGTGGATGCGCAGTGCACGGCGCCGACGGGCCCGGTGGCCCACGCCGAATCGATCGAGCGGTTGTAGCGCTGGATCTCCCGGGGGGGCATGGGCGCCGCCACCTGCTTCTTGATCTCGGCGATGGCCGCTTGCTGGGCCTCCCTGGTCGGGAGGGGCTTTACCTGCTCGTTGACCGTGTCAGTGATCTGCTTGACCACGTTCATCAGCCCCCGGTCGAACACGCCTCCGTAGGCCTTCACCGTTTGGACCCGACCGTCGTTCTTGAACCACACCGGGTGGGCGGTACCGCTCCAAGGCGTCGTCATGGCCAGCTCGTGCTGGCCGGGGACCTGCACCTCGTTGGTGATCCCGTCGGGCCACGCCACGTAGGCGTTGTTCTCCAGGTAGTAGGCCGTGGTCATCAACGTGGAGAAGATCGTCTCGGTGGACGCGGTCGTCGGGGCGCCCTTCCACAGCACGAGAATGTCGAGGGTGTCGAGGCCCGGCGTCTCGAGGGCCAGGTTGGCGGCGATCTCGCCGGTCGTGTACATCTGGGCGACGCCAGGGGCGAGGGCCAGGCCCGCCTCGGCGAAGGAGGCACCGTGGGTCTCCTCCGCCTCCATCATCCAGGGCTGCTCGCCGTTGGTGTCGAGGTAGTGGGCCCCCACCTGGAGGCAGGCCTCGACGACCGGGTGCCCGAGGTCGAGGAAGGGCCCCACCGTGTTGATGACGACCTTGGCGCCGTCGATGGCCTCGGCCAGGGCCTCGACGGTGTGGTCCACGGCGGCGGCCGAGTGCTCCACCTCGGTGATGCCCGGGAGCTTGTCGACCACCGAGCTCACCCGCTCCGCGTCGCGACCGAGGGCCAGGAAGGGCAGGGAGTACTCCCGGCAGTATTCGGCGACGAGGCGGCCGGTGTAGCCGCTCGCCCCGTAGATGACGACGGGCTTGTCCGTGCTCACAGTTGTTCCTCCATGTTGATGGTCAGTTGACGGCCCGACCCCGCCCGTCCCAGTACTGGGCGCGCAGGGCGGGCTTGTCGTGCTTGCCTACGGCAGTTAGGGGAATGGCCTCGCTGAACTCGACGGTCTTCGGCGTGAGGACGCTTCCCTTGCGCTCCTTGACCCAGGCGATCAGCTCGGACGCCTCGACGACCGTGTCGGGGTCGGTGACGACCACGGCCTTGACCGCCTCTCCCCACTTGTCGTCGGGCACCCCGATGACGCACACGTCGCGTACGGCGGGGTGCGAGAACAGGGTGGCCTCCACCTCCTTGGGGTACACGTTGAACCCGCCGGAGATGATCATGTCCTTCTTACGATCGACGATGGAGACGAAGCTTCGGTCGTCCATCTGGGCGATGTCCCCGGTGTGGAGCCATCCGCCGCGCAGAGCCTCCTCGGTCTCCTCAGGCCGGTTGTGGTACGCCCGCATGAGGTGAGGTCCCCGGGCCACGATCTCGCCGGGCGAGCCCGCCTCGACGTCGCCTAGGTCGTCGTCGACGATGCGGACCTGGGCGATGGCCACCGGCCGGCCGCAGGATCCCAGGGGGCTCAGGTCGCCTGACGCCACGGCGGCGGCGTGGTCGGCCTTGCGCAGCGTCGTCAGTTGGTTCGGAGCCTCGGTCTGGCCGTACAGCTGGGAGAAGATCGGACCGAAGCGGTCCAAAGCGGCGAGCAGTCGTTCCTGGCCGATGGGCGACGCCCCGTAGATCACCGTCTCTAACGACGACAGGTCGGCGGACTTGTCGCTGACCGTGTCCAGCAGGACGTAGATCATGGTCGGCACCATCATGGTGGCGGTGACGCGTTCGGCCTCGATGGTGGCGATCAGCTCGTCGGGGTCGTAGTGGCCGAGGATGATGTTGGCCCCACCGCGCATCCACACGGGCATCACGAACAACCCACTGGCGTGGGTGAGTGGGGCGACGTGCACGAACCGGTCGGCTTCGCCCAGACCCATCTCCAGCTTCTCGCTGACGACGGCCGCGACGAAGCTGCGATGGGTGTGCTCGGCGCCCTTCGGGCGTCCCGTGGTGCCACCGGTGTAGAAGATGCCGAGCAGATCGTCGGGCGCGGTGTCGGGCATCCCGGGCCCGTCGGGCTGATCGGCGAGGAGCCGGGACAAGGGCGGGCCCGACCCGGGGAGGGCGGCCTCGTCCTCCACGCTGATGAGCTGATCGATCCCGTCCGCCACGTCGGCCACGCGCTCCGCCGAGCTGGCGTCGTGGGCGACCACCCGCGCCCCCGAGTCCTCCAGGATGTAGCGGTGATCGTCGCGCCCGAGCCGGGCGTTGAGCGGCACGACCGCCAGTCCCGCCCACATGGCGCCGTAGTAGACGTCCAGCAACTCGGGACGGTCGCTCATGAGGATGGCTACCCGGTCGCCGGGTTCCAGGCCGAGGCCGAGAAGGGCCCGACCGGTGCGGCGGATGCGCGACCGCTGCTCCGCGTGGGTGATGTGGGTGTCGCCGTGGATCACCGCGTTGTCGGTCCCGTAGGAGGCGCCGCAGCGCTCAACCAACGCACCCATGGTGTAGTCGAGCATTGCTGCACCGTAGATCCGCACCGTCGCGGCTCCAATGGCCGCCGAGCACAACGAGTGCCGCGGGAACTGTGCGCCGCCTACATGGCCGCTGACCCGATCGCGGGCCTACGGTGAGCCCATGCTCTCGGATCTCGCTGACAAGCGGGCGCTGGTGACCGGCGCCGCGCAGGGCCTCGGCCTCGCCATCGCCACCCTGTTCGTCGAGCGGGGCGCCCGGGTCCTGCTCGCCGACATCAACGGCGACGGGGTCAATGACGCCGCCGCCAAGCTGGGCGAGCAAGCCGTCGCCGTCCGCTGCGACGTGACCAAGGGCGACGACGTCGCCGCCTTGGTCGCCACGGCGGTCGACGGATGGGGCGGCCTCGACATCGCCGTCAACAACGCGGGCATCGAGATCGGCAAGCCCCTCATCGAGCACGGCGAGGAGGAGTTCTCCCGCCTGATGGACATCAACGTCAAGGGCGTCTTCCTGGGTATCAAGCACCAGACGCCGGCCATGATCGCCGGCGGGGGCGGCGCCATCGTCAACATGTCGTCGGTCGCCGGTCTGGGCGCCGCGCCCCTGCTCGGCGCCTACTGCGCCTCCAAGGCCGCCGTGCTGCGCATGAGCGAGGTGGCGGCGATCGAGCTTCGGCCCTACGGAGTGCGGGTCAACGCCGTGTGCCCGTCGTTCATCGACACGCCGATGGTCGACCGCCTGGTGTCGCCGTTCGAGGCTGCCTTGGGCGGGCCGTCCTTCTCCGATGTGGTCGCCCTCAAGCAGCAGCGGCTGGGGAGTGCGGAGGAGGTGGCGGAGATGGTGGCGTTCATGGTCTCCGACGACGCCAAGTTCGTGACCGCCTCGCATTACGTCCTCGACGGTGGACTGACCGGGAGTCTCTTCTGATGGCTGACCTTCTCAAAGACAAGACGGCGATCGTCACCGGCGCGGCCCAGGGCCTGGGCCGGGCGGTGGCCGAGGCCCTGGCGTCGGAAGGCGCCCGGGTCATCGTCGCCGACATCAACGAGGCCGGGGCCAAGGACGTCGCCGCGGGGCTGGACGGGGCCGAGGCCGAGGTCCTCGACGTGCGCGACGACGCCCGTGTCGAGGCCGTGGTCAACGGCGTCGCCGAACGCCACAGCGGGGTCGACATCATGGTCGCCAACGCCGGCATCGCCACGGTCACTCCCCTGAGCGAGATGACCATGGAGATTTGGCGGTCGGTCATGGCCGTCAACCTCGACGGGGTGTTCTCCTCGATCCGCTATGCGGGCCGATCGATGAGCTCCACCGGGGGCGGGTCGATCATCGCCATGGCATCGATCACCGGGTTCGCCGGGTCGCCGCTCATCGCCCACTACGCGGCGGCCAAGGCGGGCATCATCAACCTGGTCAAGACAGCCTCGGTAGAGTTCAAGGCCTCCAACATCCGGGTCAACGCCATCTGCCCGGGGTGGATCGGCACCGACCTGGTGCTCGACAACAAGAGCAAGTTCGAGGAGATCCTCGGCATCGACTTCGACGCCGCCATCAATGCCGCCCAGGGCCGCCTGGGCGAGGTCGGTGATGTGGCCCCGCTCGCCGTGTTCCTGGCCTCGGAACGGTCCCGCTTCTCCACCGGCTCGACGTTCGTCGTCGACGGCGGGATGGACGCCTCCCTCCTCTGAGGCCGGCCCTCGGTTACCTCTCTCCTCAGGCCGGGGCGTAGGGCAGGTGCAGGACGCCGCTGCTGTAGGCCCCCGAACCGGTGAGCGCCAGCTTGGTCGCCGGGGCGCCCTCGACGAAGAGCCGCCGGCCGTGACCGAGAGCGAGCGGGTAGACGAACAGATGCAATTCGTCCGCCAGCCCATCGGCCAGCAGGGCCCGCACGAGAGTGCCGCTGCCGCTGACATAGATGCCGCCGTCCACCTGGCCCTTGAGGGTCCGAATGGCGTCAGCCTGGTAGGGCCCGACAATCGTCGAATTGTTCCAGTCGGCGGACCGAAGGGTGGACGAGACCACATACTTCGGTGTCTCGTTCATGAACGGCGCCCCCGGATCGTCCTCGGCGGAGCGCCCCGACCACGCGGGGGCGAACTCCTCAAAGGTCTTGAGGCCGAGGAGGATGGCTTTGGTCGATCCCATCAAGGCGCCGATGTCCTCGCCCATCTTGGGGTCGAACGGGTAGTCGAAGGACCACGCTGACGCCTCGATGACACCGTCCAGCGTGATGAACTCGTGTATGGCGATCGTGCCCACGGCTGTCTCCTTGTTCGGATAGACACAGTAGATTCTCGATGAAAAGTGAGATTTGGCAACAGCCATGACGAGCGACCCGGCCTGGTCCCGAGCGAAGCGCCATCGGGCATGCTGTGTCCAACAGCAAGGGGAGCGTGCCATGACGACGGAACCAGGGACAGGCAGGGGCGAAGGGGGCGGCGAGCTCACCCGCCGGAGGCTTCTCCAGGGCAGCCTCGCCGCCGGCGTGGCCGGGGCCACGCTGAGCACGGGGGCCGCGGCCCTCATCGAGAAGGCGTCGGCGGTCACCGCCGGGCCGAACGCCGCCCTCGGCGACATCGAGCATGTGGTGTTCCTGATGCAGGAGAACCGAAGCTTCGACCACTACTTCGGCACCCTCTCGGGGGTCCGGGGGTTCTCCGACTCGACACCGGTGTTCGATCAGTTCGGTTACCGCCCGGGGGTGGGCCCCGACCCGACCGGCTACGTTCAGCCGTTCCACCTCCTGTCCAACCCTCCCCTCACCGACGGCCAGACGACCAACGACATCACCCACAACTGGGCTCCCCAGCACCAGAGCTGGAACGGCGGGGCCATGAACGGCTTCGTCACCTCCCACCTGGCGGCGGACGGCGTCAAGAACGGTCTGGTGACGATGGGTTACTTCAACCGCGCCGACCTGGCCTTCTACTACGCCCTGGCTGATGCGTTCACCATCTGCGACGGTTACCACTGTTCGGTGTTCGGCCCGACCGACCCCAACCGGGTCATGTCGATCTCGGCGAGCATCGATCCGGCCGGCACCCATGGCGGCCCCGTGGTGGAGACCCTGGTGGCCAACCGGCAGGCCTACTACGGCAAGTTCACCTGGGAGACCATGCCCGAGCGGCTCAGCGCCGCAGGGGTCTCGTGGAAGGTCTACAACGACCCCACCGGGCTGCTGGAGCTCAGTCCGTTCCCGTACTTCAAGGCCTACACCCAGCCCTTCTCTCTCGCCAGCCTGGAGCTGACCAACCGGGCTCTGGTCCCCAACTACCCCGTCAGCTTCGACCTCGACGTGGCCACCGGCCAGCTCCCGGCCGTGTCGTGGATCATCCCGCCCCTCATCTCCTGCGAGCACCCGGCGGCCCCCCCGGAGTGGGGGGAGTACCTGGTGTCCCAGGTGCTCTCCACCTTGGTCGCCAACCCGGCGGTGTGGGCCAAGACGGTGGTGTTCGTCATCTACGACGAGAACGGCGGGTTCTTCGACCACGTGACGCCCCCCACCCCGCCGGCGGGAACGGCCGGCGAGGAGATCACGGTCAATCTTTTGCCGGCCAGCGTCGGCGGGATCGCCGGGCCCGTCGGGCTCGGTTTCCGAGTCCCCTGCCTGGTCCTCTCCCCGTTCAGCCGGGGCGGTTACGTGTGCTCCGACACCTTCGACCACACGTCCCTGCTGCGGTTCCTCGAGACGCGCTTCGGGGTCGAGGTGCCCAACCTGACACCGTGGCGCCGTTCGGTCACCGGCGACATGACCGCGGCCCTGGGGCTGTCCCGGCCCCCGAACACGTCGGTGCCGACGTTGCCGCCGACCAGCCTGGTCGGCGACACCAGCACGGTGGAGCAGGCCGTCATCAACGCCCTGGCCGGCACCGCCGACGTCGGGGTCCCCTATCCACCCCCGACGGCCAACGTCATGCCCACCCAGGAGACGACGCCGGCCCGTCCCCACACCCCGACCTGAGCCTCAGAAATCAAACGGCCGCGAGCCCTCGAATTCCGTAGACTCTGCGGCTCATGGCCGTCTTCCCCCTAGACCTCGGGCCGGGTTCCCAGAGCGAGGTCATTGCCCAACCCCTGGTCGACGTCGACCTGGATAGGGCACCGCGCCGCTCGCGGTGGTACCTGGAGGCGCTGGTCATCGTGTGGCTGATGTGGGCCTACGATCTGATCGCCAACCTGGCCCATCTCCGTCTGGCGGCCGCCATCGCCCACGGTCGCAGCATCCTCCACCTCGAGGCGGTGCTGCACCTCGATCCTGAGGGGACCCTGGACCGCTGGTTGGCCGGCCATCACACGTTCGGCCTGTGGGTGTCGACGTACTACGACAACGCCCATTTTGTCGTCGCCCTGGCCGTCATCGGCTGGCTGTGGTGGCGCCACCCCCTTCACTATCGGCGCCTGCGCACCTCGCTGGTGCTCGTCAACGTCATCGGGTTCGTGGTCTTCTGGCTGTACCCGACGGCCCCGCCGCGCATGTTGCCCGGCGCCCACATCGCCGACGTGGTGGCGGCCACCGGGGCGGTCGGATCGTGGCACAGCGGGCAGCTGGCCCATCAGGCCAACGAGTTGGCGGCCATGCCCTCGCTGCACATGGCCTGGGCCGCCTGGGCCGCCCTGGCCGCCTGGCAGGTCCTGCGTCGCCACCACCGTTGGGCGCCCCTGGTGTGGGCCTACCCGGTGGCCACCGCCCTGGCGGTCCTTTCCACCGGCAACCACTACCTGGCCGACGTGGTGGCCGGCCTTGCCACCCTGGCCGTGGCCACGGGCGGTGCCGTTCTCGTCGGACGCCTGGCCCATCACATCCCCCTCCCCGCTCGCCTCGCCCGCCTGCGCGCCTAGCGGAGGCCACCATCAGCGGCGCCGGCGACGCCAGTCGGACGGCAGGATCCGGTCCATGACGTCGTCGACGGTCACGGCCCCCACCAGACGCTCGGCCTCGTCGCAGACCGCCACGCTCACCAGGTCGTAGGCGGCCAGCCGCCCGGCCACCTGGTCCTCGGACAGGTCGGCGCGCACGTAGCCGGCATCCTGGACGCACTCGCTGAGCGCCACCGACGGGGCTTCGCGCAGGAGCCGCTGGAAGCCCACCACACCGAGGTACCTCCCGGTTGGGGTAGTGGTCGGCGGCTCGCAGACGAACACCTGGGCGGCGTTGGCCGGCGGCAGGTCGGGGTCGCGGATCCGGGCCAGGGCCTCGGCCACCGACGCGTGAGGTGGCAACACGATGGGCTGGGGGGTCATGAGTCCACCGGCGGTCGTGGCGTCGTAGCGCAACAACCGGCGCAACGACACGGAGACGTCCTCGTCCATCAACTCGAGCAGGACGTCGCTCTGGGCCGAGGGCAGCTCGGCCAGGAGGTCGGCGGCGTCGTCGGGTTCCATCTCCTCCACCACATCGGCGATCCGCTGGGGGTCGACCCCTTCGAGCACCCGGACCTGGTCCGCCTCGGACATCTCCTCGAGCAGGTCGGCCAGCTCCTCGTCGTTCATGGCCTCGGTGAGCAACCGGCGGCGGGCCGGGGTCATGGTCTCCACCGCGAAGGCCAGGTCGGTCGGGTGCATGCTGCGCAGGGAGGCCAGCTGCGACGCGCCCGGGGCCCCGGCGAACAGCGCCGTCGCCTCCTCCCAGCCCACCACGTTCTGGACCCGGCGGCGCAGGGCCCGCCGACCGCCCAAGGCCACCCCCGTGACCTCCCAGCCGGCCGCCCGGTCGGTCGCCGGGACCAAGGCAACATCGAGAACCGGACAGCCGTCCACCAGCTGGTTGTACAGCTTGGAGGCCAACAACTCGCCGCTGCGCAGCTCGAAGTGGCGCCAGTCGATGGTCCCGCCGCGCACACGGACCCCGCTCACGGAGAGGTCGGCGACCCGGCCGATGTTGACGAAGATCCGGCGCCGTTGCAGGTTGGCCACCAGACCGATGGCCCGGGGGGGCTGGCCGCCGACGGGCGGGACGAGGACCACGTCCTCCACCCGCCCCATGGTCTGGTCGTCGCTGTCGAGCAGCGGCAACCTGGCGATCCTCGACGTATAGACCGGTTCGACCTCCACGCCGGGACCCTACCCGGCGCCCGACGCCGTCGGCTCCGAGGTGGGGTCGTCAGATCCGGCCTTGGCCAGCTGATCGAAGGCGTAGTAGACGGCCATGGCGAGCTGCAGGGTGAGCATGGCCGAGGGGGAGACGAACGCCAGGCCCAGCGCGACCAGGTAGACCACCATGCCGACCCCGAAGCGGCGCCGGGTGGACCGGATGGCCTGAGCGGTCATGGGCTTGAGGAGCAGCTCGGGATGCCGGGTCGCCCGCTGCCACAGGAGGGTGAACCCGATGGCGATCCCAAAGGTGGTGACGCTGTAGGCGAAGGCCGCCAGGTGGGCATCGCTGTTGGTGCCCCGCAGGTTGTCGGCCAGCAGCTGGGTCGGGTAAGGCAGGGTGGCGATCGTGCCGAGCAGGAACAGGTTGAGGAACAACGTCACCCGATCCACCCTGGCGAGCAGGGCGAAGAGGGTGTGGTGGTTGACCCACATGATGCCGATGACGGCGAAGCTGACCACGTAGGCAGCGAACGCCGGGAGCTGGTGGACCAGAGCTGCGCCCAGCTCGTTGGGACGGTGTTCGGGGGGCACCAGGCCGAGGACGAGCAGGGTGATGGCAATGGCCAGCAACCCCGTCGCTGAACGCCTCCACCCGGTTCTTGTCCACGGCTGCCTCCGGACGGCCGGGCCCGTCACACCCGACGAACCGGCTCCGGCGTCAATCGTAGGTGGCCTCCACCCACCACTGACCATCCTCCCGGACGACCAGGTGGGCGGCACCGGTGGCCATCCCCATCTGGAAGCGGGCCCGGCGGCGGCCGCCACCGTCCCACCACCGTTCCTCCACCGGCCAGGGACCGGCCCATGCCGTCACCGCCACCCACCCTCCGGTGTCGACGGCCAGTTCTGCCGGCGGGGCGCTGAGGACGCCTCGCCCGGTCACGCCCACGTGGCACCCGGCGGCGTCGCGCACCCGCGCCGGGCGAGGGGGGACGTGGACCACCGCCGGGGAGGGCCCGGGCAGGTGCCCCGGCCACGGAGGGATCTCGTGGGCCGGACGGCCCATCGTGGCCCGGGGCGTCGCCGTCCGGGCCGGGTGCCGGGGGGACGGGGACGGGCTCGGGTCGAGGGGGGAGCCGGGATGGCGGGGGCCGCGAGGCGTCCCCCAGGGGATCAGCTGCACCTGCTCAACGGGATCGCGACCCCCGCCGACCACCGCGGTGACGACCGCCTCGGGGCCGAGCAGGCCCTGGACCCGAGTCAGGCTCCGAGCCACCCGTTCGTCGACCGCCGTCTCGCCGCCCCAGAACCCGAGCTGGCGCCCGTGATCGGGACGCACCTCATCGGGCACCAGGCGCAGCAGGATCAGGCCGGCGGTGGTGCCCCCCTCCCCCAACCAGGCATCCAGTTGCCAGCGCACCCGTTCCGCCACCGCGGCGGCGTCGAGGACCCCGTTGTGGCGCCACAGGCGGACCAGGTGCTCACCGTGGTCGGTCTCGGCCTCGATGGCCACCCGGGTGCAGGCCAGGCCCAGGGCGGCCAGCCCCCCATGGAGCCGGTCGGCCAGGGACCGGGCGACGAACGCGGCCCGGTCCACCCGGTCGACGGGGGGATCCAGCTCGGCGGTGACAGCCAGGTCAGGCGGTGGGGTCCGGGCCGCCAGGGGGCGGTCGTCGAGTCCCCGGGACAGGTGCTGAGCCTCGGCCCCGTCCGGCCCGAAGCGGCCCAGCACCGCCTCGGTGGGCAACTCGGCCAGTTGCCCCAGGGTCCGCACCCCGAGACGGACGAGCAGGTCGGCCAGGTCCGGCCGTCCCAGCGTCGCCACCGGTTGGGGAGCCAACCAGGCCGGGCTGTGCCCCGGTGGCACCACCGTGCACCGGTCCGGGCCACGGCGGGCGGCCAGGGCGGCGGCGAAGCGCCCGTCGGCCACCCCCACCCGGCATCCGGGATGGCCGGCGGCGGCGATGACGGCAGCGGCGTCAACGGCCTCCGCCACCTTGGCCGCCAGGGCCTGATCGCCGCCGAAGTAACGGGACGGCCCCCTCGTGCCCAGACCCACCGCTCCCGGAGCGCTGACCTCCACTCCGGGGGCGAACGCCTCCACGGCGGCCGCCACCGGTTCCCACAGCCGGGCGTCACGGACGGGGTCGGCGGCCACGATGTCGACCTCCGGGCAGCGGCCCTGGGCTTCACGCCGGCGCAACCCGACGACGACCCCGGACGCCCGGGCGGCCGGGGACACCGCCACCACCCGGTTGGCCACCACCACGGCGGCGGGGACGTCAGCGGCGACGCCGGCGGCCACCACCGGCCAGTCCGGGTACCACACCTCCAGGGTCCGCATCACCGCACCAGTGCGGCCGGGGCGGCGACCACCTCGGGGGCTTCGGGAGCGGCGCGGCCGGCCGGCTCGGAGGCCAGGGCCACCTTCCCGTCAGGGCCCGGCAACCACAGCCATCGTCGCCGGTCACCTCCGCCCGCTCTGCGGCCCGTTATGGTCACCTCCGCCCTCCGGGCCCGGAGGAGGCCGTAGCCGTCCTCCAGGCCCTCCCAGACGGCTCTGGTGACCGTCAGGCGGAGGTCGACACCCTCGGGCCACCCGGCGCCGAGCACCACCAGGACGGCCTCCCGTTCCCTGGTCCTGGCGGCCAGCCGGCGGGCATCGGCGGGACGGACCCGCCCGGGAGGGCGGACCACCACCACGTCCATGCTCTCGAGCAGGGCGGCGGTCACCACCGCCCACTGCTGAAGCGCACCAGGCACGAGCACCAGGCGCTCGAGTTGCACCCCGAGCTGGGCGGCGGCGACCGGGCCCAGAGCCGGGACCCCGACGACCGCCACCCACCGGCCGGCATGGGACGCGGCCGAGACCAGCGACAGGGCCAGGGTGATCTCACCGGGGACGGGCCCGGCCCCGATACCGACCGTGGACCCCCGCCTGGGCCCGCCGTGGGGCAACAACAGGCCCAGGGCGTCGGGGACCTCCAGCCGGCGCTGACGGTCCGCCTCGACGGGCACGGTGGTCAACGCGGCCTGGGCTCGGGCGGGCAGGTCGGTGAGGGTCGGGCCGGCGAGGGTCGGGCCGGCGAGGGTCGGGCCGGCGAGGGCAGTCGTGGTCGAGGTCGGAGCGCCCATGGGTCAGCGCGTATCGAACGTACGTTCGATACGCTACCGGCCTCGCCGTTCAGGAACGAAGCCCCATCATCCAGTGCGTCGAGCAGAATCTGGGCGACCAAGAATCTGGCCCGCCGCGCCTTTGGTCGCCCAGATCCGGACCTGCTGTTCCTGGGTGATCTCCATCGGCGGGGCACCCAACTGGGCTCTGGGGCCGCCGCCTGGCGGCCGATAACACCTGCAGGCCTCCGGCCCAGTGCTCGCCAGAACCGTTCGTACCGGTCTGAGGCCGGTCGTGAACCAAAGATGCCGTCTGTGGCGAAACCTTCGGTTCTCAGGTCGGAGAAATCCGACACGTTTGGTTCACGTCGCCATCGACCCGCCAGCGGGCTCCCGCCCGGCCCGCCCGGCCCGCCCGGCC
>JBPCNZ010000086.1:0-19093 GCA_051000755.1 Acidimicrobiales bacterium
CGCCGCGGGCTTGGCCGGGCGGGCCAAGGCGGGCGCGGGGCCCCGGCCGGCGCCGCCGCTCGGCGGAGCGACGCGGGTTTGTGAACCGGATGTACCGGCCACATGGCATCTGCGCACCGTAAGTAACGCCTGGCGGGGTAAACGGTTCGAAACATCCGTCAGACCGATACATCCCGTTCAATCCGCGACCCTTCGGGCCAAAAACCCCGTGACCGGAGCCTTTTCCATAGGAGATGGTGGTGGCCTCAGGCTGGTGATCTACCTGTCCAAGGGCGTGGTGATGGACCCGACGCGGTAGGTACTCTCCCAGATGGCGTAAAGGCGGGGTGGGCGGGGTCGTGCCCACCATCGGCGCCGCGTAGCAGGAGCCGACGCCCGCGTACGCCTGGGGCCGGGTCGGCGCCTCCGTGAGGAGGGACAGCGAGCTCAGGCCCGGTTGGCCCGTTCGGCGAGGAGTTGGGCCGCCTCCTCAGAGGGTCCGCTACCGATCCCCAGACCCTCGGCCACACGGGCGCCCAGCTTGTCGTCCACGCTGCTCCAGTAGGCGACGACCCGGTTCTGCATCTCCTTGCTCACGTCGTCGCTGGCATGGCCGACGATGTTGGTCACCAGGTGGTCACGGTCGGTGTCGGTCATGATGTCGCGCACCAGGGTTCCGGCCTGGCCGAAATCGTCATCGGAGGCGTGCTTCTCGTAGGCGTACCGGCCCAACTCGGCCGCCTCCACGTTCCAGCCCACATCGGCGCCGCGCTCGGTGTCGGCCTGGGGCCCACCGAAGGAGTTGGGGGCGTAGACGGGCTGGGCGCCGCTGTGGTGGTAGGTCATCTGGGCGTCCTTGTTGTAGGAGTGCACGTCGACCTTGGGGGCGTTGATGGGCAGCTGCTCGTAGTTGGGGCCGATGCGGTGCAGGTGGGTGTCGTGGTAGGAGAAGATCCTCCCCATCAGCATCTTGTCGGGGCTGAGGCCGATGCCGGGAACCAGGTTGGCCGGCGAGAAGCTGGACTGCTCCACCTCGGCGAAGAAGTTCTCCGGGTTGCGGTCGAGGACCATGCGCCCCACCTGGACGGCCGGGTAGTCGCGGTGCGGCCACACCTTGGTCAGGTCGAAGGGGTTGAACCGGTAGTCGGCGGCCTCGGCGAAGGGCATGACCTGCATCTCCAGAAGCCACTCCGGCGCGTTGCCGCTGTCGATCGCCTCCCGCAGGTCGCGACGGTGGTAATCGGGGTCCGTGGCCGTCATGGCCTTGGCCTCGTCGTCGGTGAAGTTGTCCGGGCCCTGGGCCGTCTTGAAGTGGAACTTGACCCAGAAGCGCTCGCCGGCGGCGTTGACCGTCGAGAACGTGTGGCTGCTGTAGCCGTTCATGTTGCGCATGGTGCGGGGCGTGCCGCGGTCCGACATCAGGATCGACACCTGATGGGCGCTCTCCGGTGACAGCGTCCAGAAGTCCCACTGCATGTTGTTGCTGCGCATGCCGGTGTCGGGGAGCCGCTTCTGGGAGTGGATGAAGTCCTGGAACTTGGTGGCGTCGCGGACGAAGAACACCGGGGTGTTGTTGCCGACCAGGTCGTAGTTGCCCTCGTCGGTGTAGAACTTCAGGGCGAACCCCCGCGGGTCGCGCACCGTGTCGGGGTAGCCCTGTTCGCCGGCGACGGTGGAGAAGCGGGCGAACATCGGCGTGCGCTTGCCCACCTCGGCCAGGAAGCTGGCCTTGGTGAACCAGGTCACGTCCTCGGTCACCTCGAAGAAGCCGTGGGCGCCCGCACCCTTGGCGTGCACCACCCGTTCCGGGACCCGTTCCCGGTTGAAGTGCTGCATCTTCTGGACGGTGTAGTGATCGTGGAGGACGGTGGGTCCGGACGGGCCCACGGTGAGGGAGTACTCGTCGCTCGGGGCGGGGACACCGGAATCGTTCGTCGTCGCCGGGGGCTTCTCGTTGGTCATGGTTACCTTTCAATCGCTGGGGCGAAGAGTCGTCGGGGCCCCGGTGAGTTCTTCCCCTCAGGGCCGCGGTTCAGACCCCGCTCTTGGCGAAGCGGTCCCGAGGCGGTCCCGGTTGCGATACAGCCAGTACAGGACGCGAAGACGAGCGTCGGTACTAGTCCATGGCCGCCCGGCTGAGCCGGGACAGGACCTCGGCGCTCGCCGTCGCCCGAGCCGCCCACCAGCCGCCGGGGTCGTTGGCCACCGCCGGCCGCCGGCGGTGCAGCTCGACCCAGCGCCAGGCGTGACCGCCAAGCCAGGCCAGGGTGGCGCTCGAATCCTGATCGAGCATGGCCTGGAGGGCGAAGCGACGCTCGCCGCGCCGCAGGCCCAGGCCCAGGCGCCGGGTGGCGATCTCCAGGTCCCGGTAGGTGAGGACGAAGCCGATGCGAACCGGGGCCGTGACGGCATCGAGGAGGGACGGCCCGGAGGCGGAGGGGTCGAGCGGTGGCGGCGCGGCCCGCAGCGCCAGGGGGAGGGTGATGGCCCCCGGGGTCAGCCGGGCCTCGCGGATCAGCAGGCGCCGGGTCAGGTCGGCCCAGGACAGCACGGCCGCAGAAGGGCCGGGGGAGGCCGGTGTGGCCTGGCCCGTGGCGGCGTCGAGGTAACCCGGCACCCACGACCACAGGTGCTCCCAGAGCAGCACCGCCCGGCTGTGGGCCAAACGCCGGCGGGTTGGCTCCGAGGACGACCGGTCGGCGGCCTCCCCCAGCTCGGCGTAGAGCAGGAGGAGCGAACCGAGATGGTCGGCGTCGGCGGGCGGATCGATGCCCAACGCCCGCCACAGGCCCGCCACCCGGTCGGCCCCCTCCCCGCCCAACTTCCCTTCGGCGCCGAGGTGGATGCCGGCATAGGGGGGCAGGGACAGCACGAACAGATCGGTGTGCTCAGCGGCGGAGAGTGGGGGGATGCCGAGGGACGCGGCGATGTGGTCGCCGGCGGGTGGGTTGACGACGCTCAGCGCCCCGACGGCCCGCACCAGCTCCCACCGGCCCGGGGCGACGACCGTCACGACCGGGGGATGGCGAAGGCGGCGGGCGCCGGCTTGAGGGGGCGCATCAGCCACGCCGGACGGCGGGTGCCGTCCGGTGACGCAGTCCCGGCCGGGCGAGTCTGGGCCATCCAGCGCCGGTAGACGTCGCGCGCAGCCACCGTGTCGACGGCGATGTCGCCCTGGGCGTCGCCGGCGTTGGCGGGGGTGACCCGCACGGCCTGGTGCCAGCAGTGCATCCCCGAGATCGGGTCGGGCTGCACACCGAAGGTGAGGTTCTGGTGCACCCCGGTGTCGCTCCACCAGATCCGGGCCGTGTCGGGGTCGTCGGACCGGTAGGGCTTGACCCCTTCCACCTTGCGCATGGCCCACCCGGCCTCGTCGTGGGCCAGGTCGACGGTAGCCATCATGGCCCTCACGCCGTCGTGGTGCGAGCGCAACTTCCAGCGGCCCATGTGGTGGCTGCAGGCCACCACACCGGGGCGGATCCCCTCGGTGATCCACGCCTTGGCCACGAAGTAGCCGATCTCGGTGGTCACCCGGACCAGGTCACCGGTGGCGGCCACGCCGAGACGGGCGGCATCGGAGGGATGGATCCACACCGGGTTGGTGTGGGCCAGCTCGTCGAGCCACTTGGAGTTGGCCGACCGGGTGTGGATCTGGGTCGGCAGCCGGAACGTGGACAGCAGCACTATCTGGTCGGGCGCCATGGCCGCCGGGTGCACGTGGCTGCGGATGTAGCCGGGAAGGGCGTGCTCGGGCCAGCCCCACCGGGCCAGGGTCGACGACCAGAACTCGAGGCGCCCCGAAGGGGTCGGGAACCCGCGGCGGACCACGCCGTCGATCATCACCCCGACCGCCCGGCGCCCGTCGGTGTCCGGCGGGGGGGCGCCCTGGGGGACCACGTTGACGGTGGGGGGTGAAGGGGCGGCGGTGTAGACCCGGCCGAAGCCGCCCACGTGGATGTCGGCCAACTCGGCGGCGTCCACCACCTGGTCGAACACCGCGCCCTGACCCCGGGTGATCTCGAAGGCGCCGTAGCGGCGCATCCACGCCAGCGGGGTCAGCCCTTCGGCCGCGGCCCGCTCGGGCAGGCCGGGCACGGAGTGCTCGAACATCCAGCCGTAGTACTCGTCGACGGTCAGCTTCTGGCCGGGCCGGGCCCGGGACTCGTGGTACTGGCGGATGCCGAGGGAACCGTCGGGGTCGATCCGCCAGGAGAGGTCGATCCAGAACTCGTTCTCCTCCCACACCTCCCCGGGGTTGACGGCCCGGGTGTCGGTGACGGTCTCCCCCAGCCGTTCCCGGGCGGCCCGCAGGACCGGTTGGCGGAACCCGATCCACTGCCCGTCGTACTGCTCGTAGGAGTGGGTGTCGTGGCGTTCGGAGGCGTGACCCATGGGGAGCACGTAGTCGGCGTAGTAGGCCGACTCGTTCCAGGTGGGGGTGAGGGCCACGAAGCAGCCCACCTTGTCCTCGTCGGTGAGGACCTCCATCCAGCTCAGGCCGTCGGGGTTGGTCCACACCGGGTTGTAGACGCGGGTGAAGTAGGTGTCGAGGCGGCCCCGACCGTCCTTGAGGAAATGGGGGAGCAGGAACGACATCTCGTTCTGCGCCACCGGGAACTCGAGCGGCCACGACAGGTCCTGCCACACTCCGGGATGCGGGGGCGTGTGGATGGGCCTGGGCACGAACTTGTTGTAGGAGTTGGGGAATGTCCCCCCCTCCGTGGCCACGGCCCCGAGGAGGGCAGCCACGAAGAAGACGGTCCGGGACACCTGCCACCCGCCCAGGTTGGATGCCGCCGCGGATCGCCAGCTGTGGCACGAGAAGCGGGTGCCGGCCCCGGCCACCACCTCCGCCACCTCTTCGAGGATGGACGCGTCGATGCCCGACTCGGCCGCGGCGAACTCGAAGGTGAACCCGGCGTACTCCTCCCGCAGAGCCTGGAGGAAACCGTCGAGGTCATTCCCCAGATCCGGACGGCACTCCGACAGGTACTCCTCCCAGTTCCACCAGCGGCGGATGAACTCGGTGTTGGCCCGGCCCGTGACGATGATGTGGCGGGCGATGGCCAGGTTGATGGCGGCCTCGCTGCCGGGCTGGGGCGCCAGCCAGTGATCGGCGTGGGTGGCGGTGTTGGACAGGCGGGTGTCGACGACGATGACCTTGGCCCCCTTGGCCCGGGCCTCGGTGATGCGCTGGGCGTGGGGGTTGAAGTAGTGCCCGGTCTCGAGATGGGAGCTGATCAGGTAGATGACCTTGGCGTGGGCGTGGTCGGGGCTGGGCCGGTCGATCCCCGTCCAGAACTGGAACCCCGTGCGCCCCCCGCTGGAGCACACGTTGGTGTGGGAGTTGTGGCCGTCGACGCCCCAGCTGGCCAGGACCCGCTCGGTGAAGCCGTCCTCCCCGGGCCGGCCGATGTGGACCATGATCTCGTTGTGACGGTCCTCGACGATGGCCGTGCGGAGGCGGGCGCCGAGGGCGTCGAGGGCGTCGTCCCAGGTGATGCGCTCCCACGTTCCCTCCCCCCGGGCCCCGACCCGTCTGAGGGGATAGAGGATGCGGTCGGGATCGGTCACCTGATTGATCGTCGCCGGCCCCTTGGCGCAGTTGCGCCCCCGTGACCCCGGATGCTCGGGGTTGCCCTCGAACTTGCGGACCTTGAGGGTGTCGCGGTCCACGTAGGCCAGCAGGCCGCACGCCGACTCGCAGTTGAAGCACGTCGTCGGCACCAGCATCGAGTGGCGCTCGACGCGCTCCGGCCACGACCGGGAGTCGAGCTCGACCCAGTCGTCCCACCGCTCCTTGGGCGGGAACGCCGCCAGCATCGTCCCGCTGGCCCCCTGGTAGAAGGTCTCGCCCCGGGCTTCGGTGGCGGCGCGGGCGGCCGAGACCCGCACGCCGAGCCCGTCGAGATCCTCGTCGGACGCGCTCATGCCGGGGGCACGGACTGGCCGGCCTGGACGTAGGCATGTTCGTGGGCCAACAGCCCGATCAGGGCGAACGGCGTGGCGATCACCCCGACCCATGGAGCGGCGACGGCCACGGCCACGGCGACGACGCCGGGCCAGAAGAACCGGGCGAAGCGGCCCCGGATCATCTCCTCGGTGGCCAGATGGGCGTGAGCGGTGCCGGGGGGAAGGGTGGTCTCCCCGGCCACCATGAGCAGGTGGGCGGCGGCGGCCGCGGCCAGCAGGGCCTCGACGGCGGCCACCCCGCGGTGGGTCTCGGCAAACGGCAAGATGCCGGCAGCCCCGGCGAGCAGGGCCTGGACGGCCAGGTGGGGCGGGAGCAGCGGGCTCTGCCACAGGTCGCGGGCCTTGGCCTGGGCGAAGAGGTAGGCGGTGTAGCAGGCCGTGGCCACGGCCAGAGCCAGGACGAAACCGGTGAGCGCCTGGCGGGCCGGGACCGAGTCGAGGATCGAGGCCAGCAGGTAGAGGGTGACCACGCCGCCGTAGGCGCCGATGATGACCGATCCCTTCACCAGCCAGCTGCGCCACTGGTGCTTGGTGAAGATCAGGTAGAACCGCCACGGGTGCTTGAGGTCCCAGATGAGCAACGCGGCCGTGATCCCGAGGAACACGAGCGCCCCGGCGGGGGCAACCCACCGGACGGTGGCGTCGTTCCAGCCGAGGCGGCCGACCAGGGCCAGGATCAGGGGGACGACCATCAACCCGGCCGCCACCCCCTTGGTCCACGTGTAGAGGCTGACCCTCCACGCCCACGGCGCCTGGTGGGGGATGTCGTAGGAGAGCAACGCCTCGGCGCTCGAGTTGCGCCGCCCCGGGTGGCCCGACGCCACGTGCTGGGGATCCCTCTCGTCACCCTGGGTGGCCCAGGCGTACAGCCCGCCGTCGGGCCGGCGGGCGGCCAGGGGATCGAGGGTGGCCTGGTGGGCGCCCTTGTAGAAAAGCCCCGGATGGGTCTCCTTCTCCGGTCGGCGCACGGAGACGGCCTGGCGCTGCACGATCCTCGCCACCTTCGAGGTCGGGTCGTTCAGGTCGCCGACGAGGATGGCCTCGGTCGGGCACACCGTCACGCACGCCGGTTCGAGGCCGATGTCGAGGCGGTGGGCGCAGAAGTTGCACTTCTCCGCCGAATGGTCCTCGGGGTTGATGAAGATGGCGTCGTAGGGGCAGGCCGCGATGCACGCCTTGCACCCGATGCAGATCGACTTGTCGAAGTCGACCACCCCGTCGGGCCGCTTGTACATGGCCCGGGTCGGGCAGGCGGTGACACAGGGCGCGTCCTCGCACTGGTTGCACCGGGTGACCTGGAACGCCCGGCGAACCTCGGGGAAGACCCCGACATCCACCGACTTGACGTAGGTGCGGGTCACGCCGACCGGCACGTCGTTCTCGCTCTTGCACGCCGTGGTGCAGGCGTGGCAGCCGATGCAGCGGGTCTGATCCAGCACCTTGATGAGCCGTGGGGGACGGGGCTCGACCGTTCGAGGGGCCCGTTCATCCGCCATCGCCATGTCCCGAACCTACGAGCCCGCAGACGGTGGGGGTAGCGGTCCGGCCTTTGGGAGTACCTAAGCATCGCTTATGGCTATCGGTCCGGCGGGGCTAGGCCCCCAGGTAGCGCAGGGCCCGGTTGGCGGCGTTGTAGCCGCACATGCCGTGGGCTCCGGCACCGGGAGGGGTCGCGGCCGAGCACAGATAGACACCCGGGATCCCCGTGCTGTAGGGGTCGAGAGCGATCCGGGGCCGGAGGGCCACCTGGCGGGCGGTGTTGGCGCCGGTGATGATGTCCCCGCCGACATAGTTGGCGTTGTCGGCCTCCAGCTCCGCCGGGGAGCGGGTGTGGACGGCCACGATCCGTTGGCGCAGGCCGGGGGCGAAGCGCTCCATCTGGTCCAGGATGGCCGCGGTGGCGTCGTCGGTGTAGCCGTTGGGCACGTGCCCGTAGGCCCAGACCGGGTGGAGGTCCCCGGCGGAGCGGGTGGGGTCGGCGAGATACTGCTGGCCGACGAGGGCGAACGGCCGGTCGGGCATGCGCCCGTGGAAGGTGTCCCGCTCGGCCCGGGCGATCTCCTCCAGGGTCCCGCCCAGGTGGACGGTGCCGGCCTGGCGGGCTGCCTCGTTGCTCCAGGGAACCCCGCCGTCGACAACGAGATCGACCTTGAACGCGCCCGGGCCGTGCTTCCATGCGCCGTAGGCCTTCCGGACCGGAACCGGGAGCCGGTCCCCGGCCACCTCGATCACGCCGGCAGGGGCCAGGTCGAGGATGGTGACCGCGGTCGGTCCCAGCTCGTTGAGTGACCGGACCCGGGCGCCGGTCTCGATCCGCCCGCCGTGGTCGGCGAGGACCTTGGCCATGGCGTCGGTGATGGCCCGCGATCCACCCTCGGCCACCGGCCAACCGAAGCGGTGGCCGGCAGCGGCCAGCATCAACCCGACGGCCGAGCTGGTGGGCCGCTCCAGAGGATGGAAGGCGTGGGCGGCCACCCCCGCAAACAACCCCCGGCCCTGAGGCGTTGAGAAGCGGCGGGCGACGACCCGGGCCGGGGCCAGGGCGTTGATCCCGAACCGGACCAGGGGCACGGGGTGGCGGGGCAGGTGCAGGACGGGCCCCATCAGGTCCTCGAGGAGGTCGTCGAAGGCCCCCGTCAACGGACTGAACAGTTCCCGCCAGGCCCGGCCATCGGCGCCCAGGTGGCGTTCGGTGGCAGCCAGGGACTGCACCATCACCCCGGCGCTCCCGTCGTCGAGGGGGTGGGCCAGGTCAATGGTGGGCCAGCGCCAGACCAGGCCGTGGCGGGCAGCGTCGATGTCGTTGAGGAATGGTGACCCGACTCCCAGGGGGTGCACCGCCGAGCAGTGATCGTGGAGGGCGCCGTGCCCGGTGAGGTCGCTGGTCCGGGTCCCGCCGCCGATCTCGTCGGCGGCTTCGAGCACGGTCACGGCGACGCCGTGGCGGGCCAGGGTGACGGCTGCGGCCAGCCCGTTGGGCCCCGACCCGACCACGACGGCGTCGGTCACGGCCCGTCCGGGCCGGCCTGGGGCCCGCCCGCGTCGACCATCCGGTAGGCCTGGCGGTGCTCGAGCATCGGGAAGATCCTAGGAGGTGGCGGACGCGACTCCCTCTTCGCGACCGGGGCCGATGGCCGACTAGCGTGTGGTCATTCGGGTCGGGCAGACCGGAGGGGTACATGAGCGACCGAACCGACGTCGCAGAACGCATCGCCTGGATTGACTCGGAGGACGACGGGACGACAAGGGCGACGAGACCTGCTGGGTGTACCCGCTCGGCCAGCACATCGATCGCTTCATTGCCGGCGACCGGCCCGGGGCGGTGCTGGTCCAAGCGGGCGGCAACGCGTTCGAGGATCCCGGGAGCGACTTCGGGGAGAGCTGTCAGTTCACCCAGCGGGCCTGGTAACAAGATGGGATGCCATCGGGCCCCGCCAGAGAGTCACCGCCGAGGCGGGGGCGACGGGTGGGCGAGGACCGGATCTTGTCGCTTCCCAACGTCGTCACCACCCTGCGCCTGGTGCTGGTGCCCGTGTTCGTGTGGCTCCTGGTCCAGCCCCACCACCGGGACTGGTTCGCCGCCGCCGTCCTCCTCGCCGCCCTCGGCTCCACCGACTGGGTGGACGGGCAACTGGCCCGACGCCTGGATCAGGTGACGACGCTGGGCAAGGTCCTCGACCCAACGGCCGACCGCGTCCTGTTGGCCACCGCCGCCATCGGCATCCTTGCGGTGGGGGCCATACCGGTTCCGGTCGCGGTGATCGCCTTGTCCCGGGAGGGAGTGGTGGCCGTCGCCGCCGTCGGGTTGGCCCTGGCCGGGGTGCGGCGAATCGACGTGACCCTGGTCGGCAAGGCCGGCGCCTTCGGGCTCATGTGCGCCTTCCCGCTCTTCCTGGCCGGACACTCGACCATCGGTTGGCACCACACCGCCCTGGTGCTGGCCTGGATCGCGACGGTGATCGGCCTGGTGCTGGGCTGGGTCTCCATCCTCGTCTACATCCCCCTGGCCCGAACCGCGGTCTCCGACCGGCGCGCTCTCAGGCGGTGAGCCGGATGGCAGGCGTCCCCGTCTTCGGGGGGCGACCGTCGAGGCAGCCGTGCGCAGGGGGCAGGAGCGCAGATCAGCTAGTCGGGATGGTCGGCACGCCGAGCGATGACTTCCGAACCAGGGCACCGTCTCACTGGTCATGACCGAGACCATTCGAGGGGTGGCGTCGTCGACGCATATTGGGGAGCGTCGCGTGGCGCTCGCGAGCTACGTTGTCGGCGAGGCTGGATTGCGCAGGGTCCTGGCCTCTCTCGCCCCCTCAGTCTCCCGGACCTCCGAAGGAGCAAGATGACAGAGACCGTCGTTTCCCCGACCGGCACCTCTCGCTCCAGTGGTCGGCGGCGCTGGCCCCGTGGTGCGGTTGTGGTCGGCCTGCTGGGGATTGCCTGGTTCCTCTTCGGCGCCGTCGGCGGGTCGTACCAGAGCAAGCTCAGCACCGTCCAGAAGAACGACAATGCTGCTTACCTGCCCAGCTCGGCCGAGTCCACCAAGGTCGACACTGAGTCCCAGCAATTCCAGGACATCCAGACCATCCCCGGCTTTCTCGTCTACCAGCGCCTCGGCGGCCTGACTCCCGCGGACCGATCCAAGATCTCCTCCGATGCCGCCGCCCTCGCCGCTCTGCCGGGAGTGGCCGGTGACCAGGTGAAGGCACCCGTCTACGCCAGTAGCGGGGCCACCGCCAATGTGGCCGTGCCCCTGGTCGCCAAGCGGGGGACGGCCAGCGTCGACGGGAGCGTCCTCACCAAGGTGGAGAAGAAGGTGCTCTCCACGGCCCGCGCCGGGGCGCCGGCCGGACTGGTCGTCCACAGTGCCGGACCGGGCGGACTGCTGGTGGCGTTCATCGACGCCTTCACCGGCATCGACGGGTCCCTCCTCCTCGCCGCCGGCCTGGTCGTCATCGCCATCCTGCTCGTCGTCTATCGCAGCCCGGTCCTGTGGTTCTTCCCCCTGTTCAGCGCGGTGCTGGCGTTGGGCGCGGCGGCCCTGGTGATCTACGAGCTGGCCAAGAACAACGTGTTGACGCTCAACGGCCAGAGCCAGGGCATCCTGTCGGTCCTGGTGCTCGGGGCCGGCACCGATTACGCCCTGCTCCTGATCAGCCGGTACCGGGAGGAGCTGCACAACTACGAGAGCCGGGTGGAAGCGATGGTCAAGGCGTGGCGGCGGGCCGCCACCGCCATCGCCGCGTCGGCAACGACGGTCATCCTGGGACTGCTCTGCCTGGGATTCGGCGAGCTCAACTCCGATCGGAGCCTGGGACCGGTGTGCGCCATCGGCATCGCCTGCACCGTCGGGGTGATGCTCACGTTCCTTCCCCTGTTTCTCACCGCGGTCCCGCGGGGCGTCTTCTGGCCCCGCGTTCCCAGGCCGGACCACGAGGGGGATCCGACCACCCATGGCGCCTGGAGCCGCTTCGCCCGAACACTTGCCCGGCGTGACCGCCTGGCCTGGATCGTCACCAGCGTGGTCCTGCTGGCCTGCATCTCCGGTCTGACCACCCTCAAGACCGGCGGCCTGTCCACCTCCGACAGCTTCACCAACAATCCCGACGCCATCGTGGGCCAGAAGATCTTCAACGCCAACTTCCCCCACGGCACCGGCGCTCCGGCCGTGATCACCGCCGAGTCCGGCACCGTCCCCGACGTCATTGCCGCCGTCTCCAAGATCCCGGGGGTCTCGACGGCGCTCGGATCGGTCTGTGTCCAGGCCAACTACGCCAAGCTGGCCACCAACCCGGGTGCGGTGGCGGGGGCCGCTCGGGGAGGGTGCGTGCCAAGCTCGTTGGCGGTCGACCCCCACAACGGGCGGCTGCTGGTCAACGCCACCCTCAACGACAACTACGACAGCCCGGCCGCCTACTCGTCGGTGCGACACATCCGGTCCGTCGTGCACGCCATCCCCGGAGCGCAGGCCCTCGTGGGCGGATCGAGCGCCATCAACTACGACACCCAGCAGGCCTCGCGCCATGACCGCAACCTGATCATCCCCGTGGTGCTGGTGGTCATCCTCATCGTGCTGGGCCTGCTCCTGCGGGCGCTACTAGCCCCAGTCCTGCTCATCCTCAGCGTCGTGCTGTCGTTCAGTGCCGCGCTCGGCGTCTCGGCCGTGGTCTTCAACCATGTGTTCGGCTTCGCCAACGCCGATCCCGGGTTCCCCCTCTTCGCCTTCGTCTTCCTGGTGGCGCTGGGGGTGGACTACAACATCTTCCTCATGACCCGGGTCCGGGAGGAGACGCTTCGCCACGGGACCCGCGAAGGTGTCCTGCGGGGCCTCGCCGTCACCGGAGGGGTCATCACCTCCGCCGGCGTGGTGCTGGCCGCCACCTTCGCCGTGCTCGGCATCCTCCCCCTGGTGTTCCTGGCCGAGCTCGGCTTCGCCGTGGCCTTCGGGGTCCTTCTCGACACCGTTATCGTGCGATCCATCCTGGTCCCGGCGCTCAGCCACGACATCGGCAAGCGCATCTGGTGGCCGTCGTCGCTGGCCCGTACCGCCGACTGAGCGCTTCGGGCGGCGGAAGAGGCGTGCCTCAACACTCCAGGCCCGGGTCGAACCAGATCCGCCGGCGACGTCAAGCAGCAGCGGGATTCCTGGTGGTGGCGGCTCTCGTTGGCATCGTGGCCGGCCTGGCCATCACCCGCCACCACGCGATCAGGACACTCCCCGCCGGGACGAAGGCGGCGGCCCCGGCGCCGGCCCGGCCGCAGGCCCCGACATCCGTACCGACATCCGTACCGGCAAGCACCTCGGCGACGACCGCCCCCGCCCCGACGGCGGCCGCCCAGACGACTGCAGCGCCGCCCCCCGCCGGTGTGCTCGCCGGCAAGGTCGTCGCCGTCGATCCCGGCCACAACGGCGGAAACGCGGGCGATCCCTCCTTCATCAACAAGATCATCTGGAACGGTCGCGAGAGTGAGACGTGCGACACGACGGGGACAGAGACAGACGGTGGCTATACCGAAGCCCAGTTCAACTTCAACGTGGCCCAGGCCCTCACCGCGGACCTGCAAGGCGAGGGGGCGAAGGTCGTGCTGACCCGGACGACGAACACCGGTGTCGGGCCCTGTGTGACCGACCGTGCTGCGATCGGCAACGAGGCGCACGCCGACGCCGCCATCAGTGTTCACGCCGACGGCGGGCCGGCATCCGGACGGGGCTTCGCCGTTCTCGAACCGGTCGCCGACGGTCCCAACAACGCCATCGTGGCGCCGTCGGCTGTCCTCGGCCAGGATCTGCGAGCCACCTTCCTGGCCGGCACCGGCGAACCGGTCAGCACCTATGACGGCACCAATGGCATCCAGCCCCGCAACGACCTCGGGGGGATCAACCTGTCCACCGTGCCCAAGGTGTTCATCGAGTGCGCCAACATGCGCAACGCTGCCGACGCCGCCCTCGTGACCAGTCCCGCCTGGCAGAAGCAGGTGGCCGACGCTCTCGCCAAGGGGATCACCCAGTTCCTGCACCGGGCAGGCTGAGCGCTACTATCTCGGTTCCGCCCGGTCGAGGTTCCAGTTATGGGAGACCGCCGCCAGGCGGGACCCGTCTTCGCGGGGAATCAAGGTGAAGCGGCTGATGGCCCGCTGACCGCCCTGGTGGTCGCTGTAGAGAATGTCGAGGGTGACGGGGCGGTTGTCGTTGATCGCATCCCGGGCCTCGACGAAACCGGGCTCGGAGCCGTCGCGGAAGGCGCCCTGCCAGAACCCGGAGTCGCCGGCGGGCACGTAGAGGTCCCGTGACATTTGGCGGAGTGTCGACGGGTCAGGGCGGTCGGCCGCGCCGAGAAGTCGCTCCGGGTAGAAGCTCCGTGGAGGATGGCGAGGCCGTTGCCGACGTTGCGGAGGGCGACGGCCATGTAGATCGTCTCGTCGATCACCTCGACCGAACCATGGCCGCCGGCCACCTTCATCCAGTGGTCATCCATGAAACCGACCTTCTCGGGTGGGTCCTGCCACCGCGAGGGCATCAGCACCGGACGCAACCCGATCTGCATGGACAGCTCCGCGGTCCGGGCCGCGTTGTTGGCCGATCGCACCGATGCGAACGTGGCCACCGCCAACACCAAGGTGCCGCCGGCGGTGGCCAGGGAAGAGATCGTCACCCAATCCGTCACGGTTGCCAGCGGAGGGAACGCGGCCTAACCCGGTCAGCTGTGTTCGTGGCGGTGGTAGCCGTGGCGATGGCGCAGGATGAAGAAGGCGACGATCAGGAAGAGCACCCAGGGCACGTGGGGGTGGAGGACGCTGGTGGCAGCGGCGGTGATGCTCCAGCCGACGGCCAGGACAGCGAGGAGGCCCAGAAAGACCCAGCCCAGATGGCGTCGGGGCCGGTGCTCAGGAACCTCCGGCGCCGGCCCGTCCAGGGGCGGCAGGTCGATCAGCAGCGGGGCCAGGTCGTTGCGGGTCTTGGCTGCGGTGGCCCGAGCGGCCCGGTCGTTGAACTCGGCCTCGTCGAGACGCCCGTCGGCCACATGGCGGCACAGGGCGTTGGTGACCTCGGCCCGCTCCGCGTCGGAGATGCGCATCTCCCCGGGAGGGGTGGAGGGGGTGGAGGGAGTGGAGGGTTGGGGCCGGGCGGCGTACCACGGCGGCCGAGGTTGTTGACTGTGGTGCTCGTACATGGTGCGGTCTCCGTTGGAGTAGCGGGCCCGGCTCACAGCCGGACGTCGTGGTGCAAGAGATGCTCAGCGATGGAGGTGTCGGACCCCTCTTCGGGGATGAGGAGCCAGGCGGCGGCGTAGAGAGGGATGGCCAGGCCGCCGACCAGGGCGAAGATGACGAGGGCGATGCGCACGGCGAGCGGATCGACGTCCAGGTAGTCGGCGGCGCCGGCCGCCACCCCGCCCAGCATCCGGCCGTGGGGGCAGCGGCGCAGGGTGCGGGGCGGGGCGGGCGGGGCGGGGTTGGGGGCGGGGTTGAAGGTCATGTCCCGAGGATGAGCCGACGACTGCTCCGGCGAAATCGGGAATGACCCTGATCCTTCCCTGAGCGTGACCCGAACCGATCGGGGTCATTCCCCATGGCCTCGACCACCACCAGGCGCGATCATCGAACCATCCGACATCGCCGCCACCATCCAGGCTTCTCGCTTTCCTCGGATCCGGGGACGCCCTGGGGCCCACCCTGCGGCCTCGGGTGGGCTCGCGCCCACCGCCACGAGACGAGGGACCGCGGCCCGATCCGCCGTCGGGCCGACGAGCGGTTCCTCGGCGGCATCGCCGGCGGTCTGTCGGCCCGGACCGGCGTGGACCCGACCGTCGTACGGGTCGGGCTGGTGCTCTTCGGCCTGGCCAGCGGGGTCGGGATCGCCGCCTACGTGGTGGTCTGGCTCCTCGTCCCTGTCGAGGGAGAGACCACCAGCATCGGGACCCGTGCGCTGAGCGACGCCCGCGGTCTGGCCCTTGCCGTCGCCCTGGCCCCCGGCCTGGTCATCACCCTGCTCCTGGCCTCGGCACTGCAGGCCGGGTTCCTGAGCTCGCTGGCCTGGCCCCTGTTCATCAGCGCCGCCGGACTGGTGCTCATCTGGCGCAACGGCTCCCCCGCCGAGCGGCTGCTGCTCCGCCAGGCCACCGCCCCCCTCATGCAGATCGGCGGCGGGGCCCGAGGAACGTGGAGAGGCCTCGTCCGGCGGGTGATTGTCGGACTGGTCGTGGCCGCCGGTGGCGTCGTCGCCCTGACCCTCGGTCACCACAACTCCCTCCTCCGCCCGCTGGGCGGGGTGGCCCTGGTGCTGGCGTCGATCGTGGTGATCTTCGGCCCCTGGTGGCTGAGCGTGGCCCGGGAGCTGGTCTTCGAACGCCAGGCCCGCCTTCGCGCCGAGGAGCGGGCCGACCTGGCGTCTCGGGTGCACGACTCGGTCCTGCAGACCCTCGCCATGATCCAGCGCCACGCCGAGGAGCCCCAGAAGGTGGCCCAACTGGCCCGGGCCCAGGAGCGGGAACTGCGATCCTGGCTGTTCGAGGGCCAGCCCCCCGGGTCGTTCGCCGACGGGCTGGGCACGGTGGCCGCGGCCGTACGCTGCATCCAGACCGAGGTAGAGGCGGCCTACGGGGTCAAGGTGGAGACCGTGGTCGTGGGCGATGCCCCGCTCACCGACAACCTCGAAGCTCTGCTCGCCGCCGCCCGGGAGGCCGCCGTCAACGCGGCGAAGTGGTCGGGGGCCGAGGCCGTCTCCCTGTTCGCGGAGGTGGAGCCGGGCAAGGTGTCGCTGTTCGTGCGGGACCGGGGCAAGGGGTTCGACCCCTCCGAAGTGGCGCCCGATCGCAAGGGCATCGCCGAATCCATCGAGGGGCGCATGGCCCGCTCCGGCGGCACCGCCATCATCCGCACCGCGCCCGGCGAGGGCACCGAGGTGGAGCTCACCATCGACCGCGGTGACCGGGCGGGGACGGCCCGGCGGAGCACCAAGTGACGACCGGGCGGCCACGGGTCGTCCTGGTGGACGACCACCACCTGTTCCGCTCCGGGGTGCGCAGCGAGTTGGGCGACGCCGTCGAGGTGGTCGGCGAGGCCGACGACGTGGCCCCGGCCATCGAGGTGATCGGAGTGCAGGACCCCGACGTCGTCCTCCTCGACGTCCACCTCCCCTCGGGCGGCGGCGGGGCGGTGGTGGAGGCGGTCAAGGCGGGACAGCCCCACGTTCGCTTCCTCGCCCTGTCGGTGTCCGATGCCCCCGAGGACGTGATCGCCGTGATCCGATCAGGGGCCTGCGGCTATGTCACCAAGGCCATCTCCGGCCCGGACCTGATCGAGGCGGTGCGGCGAGTGGCCGGCGGCGATGTGGTGTTCTCGCCCCGCCTGGCCGGGTTCGTTCTCGACGCCTTTGCCGCCATGCCCGACGGGGCCACCCCGCCCATCGACCCCGAGCTCGACCAGCTCTCCCCCCGTGAGCGGGAGGTGCTTCGCCTCATTGCTCGGGGCTACACCTACAAGGAGATCGCGGTGGAGCTGATCATCTCCGCCAAGACGGTGGAGAGCCACGTGTCGGCCGTCCTGCGCAAGCTGCAGCTCTCCACCCGCCACCAGCTCACCCGGTGGGCCACCGAGCGCCGGCTGGTCTGAGCGGCCCATGCCCGGGAGCGACACCGATATCTGCGAGATCCGCATCACCGCACCCGATCCGGAATGGCTGGTAGCTCACACCCGCAGGCTCGTCTCGGACGGCCTGGTCGCCTGCGGGCAGCACGAGACCACCGTCCGATCGATCTACCGCTGGCAGGGATCGATCGAGGACGACACCGAAGCCCGGGTGGCTCTGCACACCCAGCGCCGGCACGTTCCCGAGATCATCCGGCGCACGACGGACGCCCACCCCGACGACGTGCCCGGGATCATCGTGGTCCCCGTTGTCGACGGTCAACCGGACTACCTGCAGTGGGTGCGCGACTCGACCGACGGCCAGTCGGGCCTGTAAGGCCGTTTCGCGGCCGGCGTCCAGGCCGGGGGCCGGCGTCCGGGCCGGGGGCCGGCGTCCGGCGGGGGCAGGGTCCGGGCCGGGGCCATCACAGGCGGAGGGGTACCGGAACTGCTGGCTCTTTGAACCGAATGTGTCGGCGAATTCCGTGTCGCGCACCGAATGTGTCGCCAGGCGCCACAAACTGTCCACAACTCGTCCAAAATCGGTACGTTCGGTTCAGGACGCGCCGGGCCACCCCCTCTGCGGCAGGGAGGCCGGGGACCAGGTTCCGCCACCATCGAGAGCCAGCAGGGAGCGGGCTTCGGCGCTCGGTTGGGGTCTGCACGCCGGAACTCTAGAACTACCCCTTGAGCTCCTCGATCGGGCTGCGGCCCTCCGGCCCGAACCCGTGCTCGAGGAGGAACGACGGTACCGACCCGTATTCGATCTCGATCACCACCATCGCCGCCTCCGCCTCGTGACCGTCGACGAAGAACGCCGACAATCCGGTCGTCTTCCCGCAACCGCACCAGCAGTGTCCGGTCGGGATCAGGTCATTGGATTGCATGGGTTGCCTCCTCATTCCCCTGTCGTGGTCGGCGACATCAGCGTCGCCTTCACCAGTTCGGCTACCAACTGGCTGATGGCGATCCCGTACCAGTGGACGCGGCGTACTGGTGGGGAGAAAGCGACGATGGCGGGGTGGGGATGGTGTACGCCCCGTCCTCGATGAGGGCGATCGCTGCGCTTAACCGCCGAGGTTTGGAGCTCTTACCGACCGCCAGAGCGAACAGGGCGCTGGAGGTCCGGGACTCGAGGATGACCTCGAGATCCTCGGCGTTGTCTCCGTCCGGCCCGTCGATCGCTTCGATGGCGTCCCAGGCGCAATGAGAACCGCCGGCCGCCGCCAGCTGCAGCCCGGTGCGAACCTTGTGCCGCAGGCCGTAGCTGTCGGGGCCATCCCCCAGGTCCAACACCCCGGTGAAGAAGGTGAGGATGAAGTCGGCCAGGATCGCCGCCGCCTCCTGGGGCTTGAGGTAGGCGAACGAGTCGAGGGCACCAGTGGCCGGTGCGCTGGATGGGGCGTCGGTGGTCACGATCAGCCTCCTTCACGTCGGGTCTCGACCGCTCTTGTGCCACATCGGCTGGACGTTCTCTACCCGGAGTCGCCTCGGGCCCACCACGCGACTGACGTTGCCCTCGGCCAGCTCAGCTGGCCACCTTCACTGCCGGTGTCATGCCCTGCGGTCGCAGTATGTCCACCAACGTCACCAAGGCCAGCCAGGTGCTCGAACGGGCGCTGGTCTGCCACGGATGTCGAAATCTCGTTAATGTACGCCGACGGTCACTGGTGAGCTACTGCCACGATGGGTTCACCATGAGGGGGCGATCATGAGCAGCCCGGGATGGTATCCAGACCCGAGCGGGGTTGAAGGACAATCCAGGTCTTGGGACGGCCAGGGGTGGACGTCCTCGGTCCCTGGAGCTGGCTGTACACGTATCAACGCGATAGCGCCAAGTTTTGGATCGGCATCGGGGTTGGGGCTCTAGGAGCAGTTCTGGCAGTGATTTTTGGTAAGCATTCAGGTCCGCGCTGCTGTCTGTTGAATCTGCGACGATTGCGGGTATGACGTCGCGGGTCGGCCGGTCAGCTGGGGATGAGGCTTTTCACGGCTACATGTTGATGTTGCCGCCGGAGGG
>JBPCNZ010000087.1:0-18262 GCA_051000755.1 Acidimicrobiales bacterium
TCACCCAGCCGACGACGGTCTTCACGGACAGCCCGAAGATCGACGCCACCTCTTGCGTGGACAGCAGTGGCGCCCGACGCTCGCCCAAATCCGCAAGGCCATTGCGGATTTCGAGACCGAGCAAATCGCTACTGCCAGTAGCGATTTCGGGTAGTAGGGCGGTCATCGGCCGGTCCCGTCGATGACGTCGTGGAGGCTGGCGACCAGCTCCTGCCACGCCTGTGGACGCAGCTTCGCGCGCACCTGGACGAGAAGCAGTCCGATCTCGTCCGCTTCGTCTGCCCGGTCCTCCAGGACATCTGCGCGGGCCTCGAACAGGTCGAGGCGGTGCCAGAGGTCCTCGACGGTCATCACCTGGCCATCCGGAGGAGGCGCGTCGCCGCGCGTTGCTACCGTTGGTGTTGGCATAAGGGTCTCTCTCCTTGTGTCCGGGCCCCGGGGTGCTGCGAGCACCGCCGGGGCCGTTCTATGTAACCTCGACGACGCTTGCCAACGGTCGTTGGCAATAGGTAACGTACACCTGCCGACGATCGTTGGCAAGAGGGTGGTTCCGCCGAGGTGGACTACCTTCCACCGGATGACGAGGAGAGTTGCCGTGGAGCATCTGGTCGGCGCAGCCGAGATCGCACGACGACTCGGAGGTGGTCACAAGGCGAACCTCATCCACAGCTGGCGGGTGCGCTACCCCGACTTCCCCGAGCCAATAGCCCGGCTCCGCATGGGCCTGGTCTGGGCGTGGCCCGACGTCGAGCGCTGGGCCCGCAAGACCGGCCGTCTCGCCGAGCAGGACAGCTGAGCGTGGCCACCATCGAACGACGCAAGCTCAAGACCGGCGACGTCCGCTACGACGTCCGCTACTGGCTGCCCGGCGGTGACCGCCAGCAGCGCAAGATGTTCAAGAAACTCGCCGACGCCGAGAAGTGGAAGCGCCGCGTCGAGCACGACGAGATGCTCGGCATCGTGGCCGACCACCGCGCCGGCGCCGAGACGTTCGGCCCCTACGCGGTCCGCTGGATCGAGTCGCGGGTAGTCAGCGGACGGCCGCTCAGCCCCGCCAGCAAGCAGGGCTACCGAGCCCTCCTGCGCCGCAACCTTCTCCCCCACTTCGAGACGATGCCGCTGCGCCAGATCCGGCCTGCCACCGTGCGGACCTGGCACTCCGCCGTCACCGTCGATAAGGGCGGCGACCAGGCGGCCAAGACCTACCGGCTGCTCCGGGCCATCCTGAACACCGCGGTGGACGATGAGGTGCTCGTGGCCAACCCGTGCCGGATCCGGGGCGGAGGATCGGAGAACGCCGCCGAGCGACCGATGATCCCCACGGAGATGCTCCTCGACCTGGCCGACGCCATCGACCCCCGCTACCGGGCCCTCGTGCTCCTGTCCGGCATCGCAGCCCTCCGGACCGGTGAGCTGCTCGGCCTGCGCCGCTGCGACGTCGACCTCCTGCACCGGCGTC
The DNA here is from genome assembly GCA_051000755.1 of Acidimicrobiales bacterium. Lineage (GTDB taxonomy): Bacteria > Actinomycetota > Acidimicrobiia > Acidimicrobiales > Palsa-688 > JALZAH01. The sequence continues at coordinate 1,460 of JBPCNZ010000087.1, forward strand.
TCCACATCGTCCAGCAGGCCCAGGAGGTCACCGGCGTAGGCCGCATCGTGGTCCGTCCGAAGTCCGACGCCGGCCGGCGCCAGGTCATCATCCCCGCCCTCCTCGTCGAGCCCCTCGAGGAGCACCTGGCCGCCTACGCCGAGCCGGGCCCCGATGGGGTCGTGTTCACCGGGCCGGAGTGGACCCCGCTGCGCCGGGCGACGCTGTCCAAGGCGTGGGCCGCCGCCCGGACGTCCGCTGGCGCCCCTGCAGGGCTCCACCTCCACGACTGCCGCCACCATGCGGCCACGAGGCTCGCTCAGGTGCCTGGCATCACGCTCAAGGAGCTCATGGTTGCGATCGGGCACTCGACTCCCCGAGCGGCGCTGATCTACCAGCACGCCACCGAGGACCGGGCCCGGGACGCAGCGGACTGGCTGGGGACCCAGCTCGACGCCGTGCAGCGGTCGAGGACCGCTCCCGTCTCGGACCTCTCGTGCCATCCTCGTGCCACCGAGGGCCCTGCGGGCGAGCCGCAGATCGGCTCGCACCCCGCCTGACCTGCGGTTACATCTGGAGGCGGCGACCGGAATCGAACCGGTGTACAGGGCTTTGCAGGCCCTTGCCTAAACCACTCGGCCACGCCGCCAGGCGAAGCGTCGGAGGAGCATACTCGCGCCGGTGGGGAGCCCTCCCTATCGCTCGGCTACACCACCGGGACTTCCAGTCCGTAGCATTTGCGTGAGCGGTCGCTCCTCGGAGAAGAGGCGATCGGGAAGGTGAGGACCATGGCGGCAACAGACGGTGGCGGTGGGGTGAAGGCGACCTACGGACCCATGGTCGCCCTGGCCGGGAACCTGAGTGGCAACGCCGGCGTCCTCGCCCAACTGGCCGGCGAGTCGCTCGGCATCTGCGGCCATCCCGGCCTCGACGGAGCCCTGAGCGCCGTGGAGCCGCAGTTCCATGCGGCCGTCACCAACCTGGCCGGGGGCACCAGCAGCGCCGGGACGGCGGTCAACGCGGTGGCGGGGAACTTCCAGCAGGCCGACGGATCGTGACCGCCGACGAGGGTCCCACGGAAACCCGACCATGAGCCCGCAGGGAGATCCGCTGGCCGGCCTGACCATGCCCCCGGGCGACCCGGGCCCCCTCGGAGGGGCTGCCACCCGGTTGACGAGCTGGGCCAACCTGCTCGGCAGCGGCGCCGCCGGCCATCGCAGCGCGGCCAGCTCCGTGGTGGGCTCGGCATGGATCGGCCCGGCCGCGTCCACGTCGGGGATGTCCATCGACGCGCTGGCCTCGGCGGCCTGCCTCCTGGCTGACGGCGCCAATCATGCCTCCGCCATGCTCACCAGCTGCGAGGCCAGGTGGAACGAGGCGAAGGCACTCTGGCAGAGGGCCGAGCAGCTGGCGACGGAGGCCCTGGCCGATGAGGCCAACCATCGCCAGCTGGCGGCCCTGGCGGCCAGCGCCCCGAACGCGGCGGCCAACCCGGCGGCCCTGAGCCAGGCCCAGGCCGCAGCCAGCGGAACGGATGGCTATGCCAGCCCCCTTCGGGCCCAGGCTCAGACCCTGGCCAAGCAGGCCATCAGCGACGCTGAGCAAGCCATCACCGCGGCCGCCCAGGGACTGCAGGTGACCGCCGGGTCGGTGCCGTCGGTGTCGGCGGCGTCCCTCGGCAGCTCCGGCAGCTCCTCCGGTTCGACGGTCGCCACCAACGCCTCCATCGCCGGAGTCGGGACGTTGGCCGCCGGTGGGGGGCAGGCCGGCGGGGTGCCCTCCGCGGCCAGCGAACAGACGCTCATCGCCGACGCCAAGGGCTGGCTCGGCGTGCCCTACGTGTACGGCGGGACGTCGAGGAGTGGCGTCGACTGCTCCGGCTTCACCGAGGCCGTCTACTCCCAGATGGGCATCCAGATCGGCCGCGACACGGCCGACCAGCTGCGGTCGGGCCAGGTCGTGGGCACCGACGGCAACTGGGCGGCCGACGTCAAGCTGCTCCAACCTGGCGATCTCATCTTCTACGGCCAGCCCGGCGCCGGTGGCCCCAATGCCCATGTGGTGATGTACATCGGCAACGGCCAGGTCATCCAGGCCCCCTACACGGGCCAGAACGTCCAGATCTCCCAGCTGTTCTCCTCGGCATCGGCAGACGAGCCGTTCCTCGGCGTCCGCCGGTACCTGCCGTCTGCGCCGATGCCCGACCCCACCTCCGTCCCCGGCACCGTGACCACCTGGATCAACCAGGCCATCGCCGCCACCGGCGTACCGGCCAGCTGGGCCCCGGGTCTGGCGATCATCGCCCAGCACGAGTCCAGCGACAACCCCCTGGCCGTGAACAACACCGACAGCAACGCCTTGGCCGGCCACCCCTCGGAGGGGTTGTGCCAGGTCATCCAGCCCACCTTCGACCAGTACGCCCTCTCCAGCCACACCAACATCCTCAACCCGGTCGACAACACCATCGCCGCCATCCGCTACATCCAAGCCCGGTACGGGACCATCGACAACGTCCCCGGCGTGGCCGCGGTCCTGAGCGGCGGAGCGTACGTGGGCTACTGAGACACTTCGGGCTGAGCCGCCCGGCCGGCGACTACCGTCGCCCGTGCTTCCCTCCGCGGTCGACCCCTCGCATGCTCAGCGCCCTCTCCCCCACCCAGCGGATCATCACCCTCGCCGGTGTGGTCTTCACCGTCGTCGCCGGGATCGCCAAGTACGGCGGAGGTGGGGAAGTCGTTCGCTTCGTGCTCTCCGGGTTCGCCCTGGCCGCCCTGGCCGCCGTGGTCGGCCAGGCCATCGAGGCCCTGGGGGAGAAACTGGGTCCGAGCCCCACGGCCCTGGTGCAGTCCACCCTGGGCAACCTCCCCGAGCTGTTCGTCGGCATCTTTGCCCTGCGGGCCGGACTCACCGGCGTGGTCAAAGCAGCCCTGGTCGGCTCGGTGCTGGGCAACGTTCTCCTCGTCCTCGGCATGGCCTTCGTCGCCGGAGGCCTCCGCCACGGGACCCAGAAGTTCGACCCCGAAGAGCCGCGGCTCAACGCCACCCTGCTCCTGCTCGCCGTCGCCGCCCTCCTGGTGCCCACCCTGGCCCATCAGCTGAACACCCCGGCCGCATCCCACAGCAGCCAGCTGTCCGACGTCACCGCCATCGTGTTGCTGGTCGTCTACGCCGCCAGCGTCCCGTTCTACCTGCGGCGCCGGTCCCCGTCTCGACCAGCGGAACCCGCCGCAACCGAGCCCGGTGACCTGGCGGCGTGGCCACTCGGCCTCTCCGTCGCCATGTTGGCGGTCGGCAGCCTGGGCGCCGCCTTCGTCTCGGACTGGTTTGTGGGTGCCCTGACCCCCGCCACCCGTTCACTGGGTCTGTCCCAGACCTTCACCGGGCTGGTGGTGGTGGCCATCGCCTCCAACGCCGTCGAGCATGCGGTGGGGATCCGCTTCGCCCTGCGGGCCAAGCCCGAGTTCGCCATCTCCACCACCCTCAACAGCCCTCTCCAGGTGGCCCTGCTGCTGACCCCGGTCCTGGTCCTGCTCTCGAACGTCGTGGGCCCCACCAAGCTCACCCTCGTGTTCCCCCCTCTGCTGGTCGCGGCTCTGGCCGTCGGCGCTGTGGTCGTCGTATCGGTCATCTTCGACGGTGAGTTCAACTGGCTGGAGGGTGTGGCCCTGGTCGGCCTGTACTGCATCATCGCCGCCTCGTTCTGGTGGGGCTGATCGGCCAGTAGCTTCTCTGCGCATGTCGCCTTCCGTACCCCCCGGTGATCCCTTTCCCCTCGGCGCCACCTACGACGGCATGGGAACGAACTTCGCGGTGTTCTCCGAGGTCGCCGACGCCGTCGACGTCTGCCTCTTCGATGAGGCGGGCAACGAGGAGCTCCACCGCCTGCCCGAGGTCGACGCCTACTGCTGGCATGGGTACCTGGAGGGGGTCGAACCGGGACAGCGCTATGGGCTTCGGGTCGCCGGGCCGGCTCGGCCCGGCGAGGGGCTGCGGGCCAACCCCCACAAGCTGCTTCTCGACCCCTACGCCAAGGCGGTGGAGGGCGAGGTGCGGTGGGGACAGGAGCCGTACGGCTACCCGTTGGGCGGTGACGACCGCGCCATCGACAGCAGCGACTCCGCATCGGCCATGCCCAAGGGGATCGTGATCGACCCGGCCTTCGACTGGGGATCGGACCGCCACCCGAAGACACCGTGGCCCGACGCCGTCATCTACGAGGCCCATGTGCGCGGCTTCACCCTCGGCCACCCCGAGGTGCCAACCGACCTGCGAGGCACCTACGCCGGCCTGGCCCACCCGGCCCTGGTCGAGCACCTCCTCTCCCTCGGGGTCACGGCCGTGGAGCTCATGCCGGTCCACCACTTCGTCCACGACCACCGCCTGGCCACCCTGGGGCTGGGCAACTACTGGGGCTACAACTCCATCGCCTACCTGGCTCCCCACAACGCCTACGGATCCCGGGCCGGGCACCGGGTCGTGCCCGAGTTCAAGGCCATGGTCCGCTCCCTGCACGAGGCGGGCATCGAAGTCATCCTCGACGTTGTCTACAACCACACCGCCGAGGGCAACCACCTCGGTCCGACCCTGTCGATGCGGGGCATCGACAACCCCAGCTACTACCGCCTGACCGATGACGATCCCCGCTACTACAACGACACCACGGGGACCGGCAACAGCCTCAACATGCGCAGCCCGCATGTGCTCCAGTTGCTGATGGACTCCCTGCGCTACTGGGTGCTCGAGATGCACGTGGACGGCTTCCGCTTCGACCTGGCCGCCACCCTGGCCCGCCAGTTCCACGAGGTGGACCGGCTGTCCGCCTTCTTCGACATCATCCAGCAGGACCCCGTCATCAGCCAGGTCAAGCTCATCGCCGAGCCCTGGGATGTCGGCGACGGTGGCTATCAGGTGGGCAACTTCCCTCCGCTGTGGTCGGAGTGGAACGGCAAGTACCGCGACTCGGTGCGCGACTACTGGCGGGCGGCGGGGACATCCGTCGGCGAGCTGGCCGAACGCCTGACCGGTTCCAGCGACCTCTACGAGGCGACCGGCCGTCGGCCCTTCGCCAGCATCAACTTCGTCACCTGCCACGACGGCTTCACGCTGAAGGACCTGACCTCCTACAACGACAAGCACAACGAGGCCAACGGCGAGGACGGGCACGACGGGACCGACGACAACCGCTCGTGGAACTGCGGTGTCGAGGGCCCGACCGACGATGCCGAGGTCAACGCCCTGCGGGCCCGCCAGCAGCGCAACATCCTCGCCACCCTGTTTCTGTCCCAGGGCGTGCCCATGCTCCTGGGCGGCGACGAGCTCGGGCGCACCCAGCTTGGCAACAACAACGCCTACTGCCAGGACAACGAGATCTCCTGGTTGGGCTGGGACACCATCGACGCCGAGCTGCTGGCCTGGACGCGCTCCCTCGTCCAACTGCGGACCATGCACCCGGTGTTCCGCCGCCGGCGGTTCTTCCGGGGGCGGCCGGTGCGGGTTGTGGGAGCCTCCGAGGGCCGCCTGCCGGACATTGCCTGGCTCCGGCCCGAGGGCGGGGAGATGACCAACGCCGATTGGGGGGTCGGTTACGCCAAGTCTCTGGCCGTGTGGTTCAACGGGTCGTCCATCCCCGAACCTGATCGTCACGGTCGGCCCATCCTCGACCAATCGTTCTATCTTTGCTTCAACTCTTGGGAACAGCCTCTCGAGTTCCAGCTCCCGCCGGCTCGCTGGGGTGCGACCTGGCAGGTGGTGGTCGACACGGCGGACGACGCGGTGACCCTAGGCACCGCCGGCGAGGGTGTTCCCGCAGCACCCGGCCACCAGTTCGCGGCCGGCGGGGCCGTGCCTCTTCGTGGCCATCACTTCGTGGCCCTGCGCGGTCCCGGTCCGACGATCGGCGGGGGCCTGTGACGGGATCTCATGGAGCGCGTCGCTTCGGCTACTCTTCGTGGTCATCCCTGACCAGCTGACGAGGACCACGCCATGACCTCCGAGGAGATGAGCCCCGCTTTCGCGCGCGAGGTGGGTGAACGACTCCGCAACATCCGGCGCCAACAGGGCCTCTCACTGCAGGCGGTCGAGGAGACCTCGGCGCGGGAGTTCAAGGCGTCGGTCCTCGGAGCCTACGAACGCGGAGAGCGCATCATCTCGGTGCTCCGCCTCCAGCGGCTGGCCGCCCTCTACGGGGTGCCGGTGGACCAGCTCCTCCCCCGGGCCCCCTCGGCCAACCCGGACGCCTCGGCCGACGTCGAGACCCTCCGGCAGGAGGCGGTGCCGGGCGAGGCGGAGCCGGTCACGTTCGACCTGGCCAAGCTCCAGGCCGTCGAAGCCCCCGAACGCGAGCTCCTGCGCCGCTACATCGGCATGATCCAGGTCCAGCGGGGCGACTTCAACGGGCGGGTCATCACCGTGCGCAACGAGGACGTCCGGTCCCTGGCCCGGGTGTTCGAAAGGGACGAAGCGAGCATGCGGCGCCGCTTCGACGAGCTCGGCATCCGCGCCTGAGACCTCGCCGCAGAGTCGCAGGGCCGACTGCGCTAGGAATGGTCCATGGATTTCGCTCTCTCACCCCGGGCCGAGGAATTGCGGGACCAGCTCCTCGGGTTCATGGATCGCTCCGTCTACCCCGCCGAGGCGGTGTTCGAAGTCCAGCTGCGCGAGGGCGCCGACCCCCACCGCCACCCGCCCGTCATGGCCGAGCTCAAGGCCGAGGCCAGATCCCTCGGCCTGTGGAACCTGTTCCTGCCCCACAAGACGCAGTGGACCGACGGGCTGTCCAACACCGATTACGCCACCCTCTGCGAGGTGATGGGCCGCTCGTTCCTGGCCCCCGAAGCCTGCAACTGCTCGGCGCCCGACACGGGCAACATGGAGATCCTCACCATGTTCGGCACCGACCAGCAGAAGGAGCAGTGGCTGCAGCCCCTCCTCGAGGGTGAGATCCGCTCGTGCTTCTCCATGACCGAGCCGGACGTGGCCAGCTCCGACGCCACCAACATCCAGACGCGCATCACCCGCGACGGCGACGACTACGTGATCAACGGCACCAAGTGGTGGTCGTCAGGGGCCATGGACAGCCGTTGCAAGGTGGCCATCGTCATGGGCCGGACCAACCCCGATGCCTCCCCCCACCGCCAGCAGTCCATGATCCTCGTCCCCCTCGACGCTCCTGGCATCGAGATCCAGCGCAACCTGACGGTGTTCGGCTACACCGACCAGGAAGGCCATGCCGAGATCTTCTACAACGACGTGCGAGTTCCGGCGGCCAACGTGCTGGGCGAGGAGGGCGGCGGGTTCGGCATCGCCCAGGCCCGCCTCGGCCCCGGGCGCATCCACCACTGCATGCGCACCATCGGCATGGCCGAGCGAGCCCTTCAGCTGCTCTGCACCCGGGCCCTCGGCCGAGTTGCCTTCGGCAAGCCCATCGCCGAGCAGGGCACCATCCAGACGTGGATCGCCGACGCCCGCATGGGCCTGGACCAGGCCCGCCTCTACACCCTCTACACGGCCTGGCTGATGGACACCCAGGGCAACCAGGCCGCCCACAACGAGATCTCCGGCATCAAGGTGGCGGTCATCGACGTGGCCACCCAGGTCATCGACCGGGCCATCCAGGTCCACGGGGCCGCCGGGGTCGGACCCGACACCCCCCTGCCCCGCATGTACGCCGGCGCCCGGGCCCTGCACTTCGCCGACGGCCCCGACGAGGTTCACCGCCGGGGCATCGCCCGCCGCGAGCTCCGCCGCTGGCAGAACGCCTGAGACCTCAGGATGCGAACATGGCCAACCATTGCTCCTGGGTGGTGGGCCGCAGGGCCACGTTGATGGCCCGCACCTCGCTCATCGGCTCCGACGCCGGCGCCGAGTAGCGGTGCCCGGGGTAGACGACGACGTCGTCGGGCAACGACGCCAGGTGGCGGAGGCTCTCGTACATGGCGGCGGGATCGCTGCCGGGAAGGTCGGTGCGACCGCAGCCCTCGAGGAACAGGGTGTCACCCGACACCAGCATCCCATCGACGAGGAAGCACTGGCTTCCCGGTGTGTGCCCGGGAGTGTGGAGCAACTCCACGTCGACGGCACCGACCCGGACCTTGTCGCCGCTGTCGTGGCCGACGACCTCGTCGGCCGACGCCCCGGTGACCTTGCAGATGAGGGCCGCCTCGTGACGGTTGGCGTGGACGGGGACGGCCACCCGCGCCAGGAGCTCGGGGACGCCCTCGATGGTGTGGCCCATCAGCGATCCCCCGACGTGATCAGGATGGAAGTGGGTGGCCAGGGCCCCGACCACGGTCATCCCGTCGCCCTCGGCGGCATCGACCAGCTCCCCCACGCCGTAGGCAGGATCCACGATGACCGCCTCGTGGGTGACCCGGTCCCCGATCAGGTAGGCGAAGTTGACCATCTGCCTGGCCACCGGGTCGTCACGGGCGAAATCCCGGCCCGACAGGAGCTGACGGAAGTACAGGCGGTCCGGGTCGGCAGGCATCCGGTCATGCTAGGGGGAATACCCGGACGCAGCTCCGGTTGAAGTAGTTGTCACATCAACTGCATGAGGAGGCCCCGTGCCGGCCGTGACCGTTTCCGATCTGTCCACCCTTCCAACGATCGAGGTGTCGAGCGACGCCCCGGCCCGCCCGGTCATCTCCCTGACAAGCGCCCCGAGCGGCTTCGAGGGCGAAGGCTTCCCGGTCCGGCGGGCGTTCGCCGGCGTACCCCAGGAGTTGCTCGATCCCTTTGTGCACATGGACCAGATGGGCGAGGTGGAGTACGCCCCCGGCGAGCCCAAGGGCACGGCCTGGCACCCCCATCGAGGTTTCGAGACGGTGACCTACATCATCGACGGCACCTTCGCCCACCGCGATTCGCACGGGGGCGGCGGGCTGATCACCAACGGGGCCACCCAGTGGATGACCGCTGGCGCCGGCATCCTCCACATCGAGAGGCCCCCCGAGGAGCTGGTCGTCGCCGGCGGCCTGTTCCACGGCATCCAGCTGTGGGTCAACCTGCCGGCCGCCGACAAGTGGCTGTCGCCTGGCTATCAGAGCATCGAGGCCGATGAGGTCGCCCTACTCACCACACCCGACGCCGGCGCCTTGATCCGGGTCATCGCCGGCGACATCGGTGCGAAGCGCGGTCCGGGCTCGACCCACACACCGATCACCCTGGCCCATGTGACCGTCCACCCCGGCGCCCAGATGGCCCTGCCCTGGGACGCCTCGTTCAACGCCTTGATCTACGTCCTCGCCGGTCGGGGTGTCGTCGGACCGAACCGCACCGCGGTGCAGACCGGCCAACTTGCCGCCTTCGGCGCCGGCGGGTCGCTCATCGCCGAGGCCGACCGCCACCAGGACGCCAACGCCCCCGACCTGGAGCTGCTGATCCTCGGCGGTCAACCCATCCGCGAGCCGGTCGCCACCTACGGACCGTTCGTGATGAACACCCGCGCCGAGCTGGCCGAGGCGTTCGAGGACTTCCAGCGGGGCAAGATGGGATCCATCCCTGCCGACGCCTGACCGCCACCGACGTGGCACCCTGGAGGACATGACCTCGTTGCACGAGACCACGCCTGCCACCGACCACGCCCCCCTGGTCGCCCAGCTGCGGGCCACCTTCGATCAAGGGGTGACCCGCCCGCTCGACTGGCGCCGGGCCCAGCTGCAGGCCATGGCCCGGATGCTCTCCGACGGCGAGGCCGAGTTCCTCGAGGCCCTCGCCGCCGATCTGGGCAAGCCCGCCATCGAGGGGTGGATGACCGAGCTGCGCCACGTGCAGAACGAGATCCATCACATCCTGGACAACCTGGCCGCCTGGTCGGCACCCGAGCGCGTCCGGGTCCGAGCCATGCTGCGCCCCTCCAAGGCGTCGATCGTCCCCGAGCCACTGGGCGTGGCCCTGGTCATCGCCCCGTGGAACTACCCGCTGCACCTGCTCCTGCTGCCCATGGCCTACGCCCTGGCCGCCGGGAACGCCGTCGTGGGCAAGCCGTCGGAGATCACGTCGCGCACCGCCGCGGCCCTGGCCCGCTGGGTGCCCCGCTACCTCGACGAGGCGGCCGTGGCCATCGTCGAAGGTGACGCCCCGGTCGTCACGTCGCTGCTCAAGGAGCGCTGGGACCACATCTTCTACACCGGCAACGGCACGGTCGGGCGCATCGTCATGGAGGCCGCAGCCAAGCACCTGACCCCGGTCACCCTGGAGCTCGGGGGCAAGAGCCCGACCATCATCCACCGCAGCGCCAACCTGGCCGTCGCCGCCCGCCGGGTGGCGTGGGGCAAGTTCGTCAACGCCGGCCAGACCTGCGTCGCCCCGGACTACGTCCTCGTCGACCGCGCTGTCGAGGGGCCCTTCGTCGACCTGCTGGCCAAGGAGCTGACGGCGTTCTACGGCTCGGACCCGAAGGCCAGCGCCGACCTGACCCGCATCGTCAGCGACCGTCACTTCGACCGCCTCCAAAAGCTCCTCGACGGGCGGAGCACCGGACGGGTCGTCGTCGGCGGCGACTCTGATCGGTCGCAGCGCTACGTGGCCCCGACCGTGCTCTCCGACGTGTCGTGGGACGAAGCCCTCATGACCGAGGAGATCTTCGGGCCCATCCTCCCGGTGCTGGCGGTCGACGGACTCGACGAGGCCATTGCCCAAATCAATGCCCATGACAAGCCCCTCGCTCTCTACATGTTCTCCGAGGACCAGGCGGCGACGGACCGGGTGATCGCGGAGACGTCCTCGGGCGGCGTCTGCATCAACGGGACCCTGCTGCAACTGGCCGTCACCGATCTGCCCTTCGGCGGGGTCGGCGAAAGCGGGATGGGTGCCTACCACGGCAAGACCGGCTTCGATGCCTTCACCCACCGCAAGGCGGTCTTCCAGCGGGGGACCCGCCCCGACCCGGCCGTCATGTACCCCCCCTACGGGCGGGTGAAGCAGTGGCTGCTGCGCCGCTCGTACTGAAGGAGCCGGCGGTGCGGCTCAGCCTGTCGGAGCTCGTCGCCGTCACCGACGTGCCCGCCAGCACCGTCCACCACTACCGCCGGGTGGGTCTCATCCCCCCGCCCGAGCGCGTCGCTCTCAACCGGTTCTGCTACGACGAGCGCCACATCGAGTCTCTCCGCCTGATCCGCCGGCTGCGCCAGGCGCGGGGCATGAGCCTGGAGGCCATCGCCTGCGCCCTGCCCGGGCTGCTCGCCGACCCGCCGGGCGCCCCGAGCGACGCAGATCAGGCGCCGGCGGACGTCCGGGACCGGATCGTGGCTGCCGCCACCAAGGCGTTCCGGACCCAGAGCTACGCCGAGGTGACCGTCGGTGACGTGGCCGACCGGGCCAAGGTGGCCAAGGGCCGGGTCTACCGATACTTCGCCTCCAAGGAGGATCTCTTCGACGCCGTCGTCGTGCGCCTGCTCGACGAGACCGCAGCCAGCTTCGCGGCTGCCGTCGAGGCCCTCGGGGGTCCCGACGGGATCGCAAACGACCCGGACCGCACCGCCGAGGTCTTCGCCGGCCTCGTCGCCGGGGCCATGCCCATCCTCCTCGAGCTCGGGGCCCGAGCGGCCAAGGGTCATCCGAGCAGCGGGATCCTGGCCCGCCGGGTCCTGCGCACCCTGGCCGAGGCGGCCGGGAGCCCCCTCGACCCGGACGATTCGCTGTGCGCCGGGCTGGGCGTCATCGACCGGGCGTTTGCCCAGGTCATCGCCTGGGCGGTCACCCCCGACTGGGAGATCCCGCCCGGCACCGGCCAGCGACGGAAGGACGGTGCTTGACACCGACCATCATGGTCGCGTACATCTTGTGACTGACCGGTCATCGTCTTGCACGCGGCAACCGACGATCGGGTGCCGGGTCACTCACGAGCCGGTCGTTGTTCCCCCTGCTCTGCGAAGGCTGAAGCCGTTGACGGTCTCACCTCCAACCGATCATCGTCCCGACGGCACCGGCGTCGGCGCGCCGCCCGGGGTGCCGGACGAAGCGGAGATCCTGGGCCGGATGGCCGGGGAAAACTTCCCCGTCGCCTCCGCCCTCCTCGGCTCCCGCCTCCGCGCCCGCCTGGTCGCCCTCTATGGCTGGGCCCGCCTGATCGACCAGTTGGGCGACGACTACCCCGGCGATCGCCGGGTCGCCCTGGACTGGGCGGACGCCGAGCTGACCCGGGCCCTCGGCCATCCGACCGACGCCGCCCTCCACCCCCTCGTCCGCCGGGCCGCCCTCCTCGCCGCCGAGATCAACGCCGACCCCGAGCTCCTCCGGGACCTGATCCGGGCCAACCGCCTCGACCAGACGGCCGCCACCTACGCCACCTTCGAGGACCTGGTCGGCTATTGCCGGCTGTCGGCCAACCCCGTCGGCCGGCTGGTGCTGGCCGCCTTCGGCGCCGCCACCCCCCAACGGGACGCCTGGTCCGACGACGTCTGCACCGCCCTGCAGATCGCCGAGCACTGCCAAGATGTGGCCGAGGACGCCGCTGCCGGGCGCATCTACCTCCCCGCCGAGGACCTGGAGCGCTTCGAGGTCGATCCCGCCGAGCTGGGCGCCCCCGGGCCCGCCAGCCCCAGGCTGCGGGGCCTGATCTGCTTCGAGGTGGCCCGGGCCCGGCGCATCCTGACCGAGGGGCAACCCCTGGTCCGGTCCCTGCGGGGCCGGGGCCGCCTGGCCGTGGCCGGGTTCGTGGCCGGCGGCCATGCCGCCCTCGACGCCCTCGCCGACGCCCGCTTCGACCCCTTGGGTGGTGCACCCCACCCCCGGACCCGGCGGCTCGTGGCCCACGGCGGATCCCTCCTGGTGCGACCGTGAACGTCGCCGAGGCCTATGCCCGTTGCGAGGAGGTAACCCGCGCCGAGGCGAGGAACTTCTCCTACGGCATCCGCCTGCTGCCCCGGCCCAAGCGCCAGGCCATGTCCGCCCTCTACGCGGTGGCTCGGCGCATCGATGACATCGGCGACGGGACCGACCCCACCACGATCAAGCTCGACGCCCTCGCTGCGACCCGCAAGGACCTGGCGGCCGTGGGCACCGACCCCACCGCCGCCGGCGACGACCCCATCCTGATCGCGCTGGCCGACGCCGCCCGGCGCTACCCGATCCCGATGAGCGCCCTCGAGGAGCTGATCGACGGCTGCGAGATGGACGTCAACGGGTCCACCTACGAGACGTTCGACGACCTGGTCGGCTACTGCCGGCGGGTGGCCGGCACCGTCGGCCGCCTCTCCCTGGGGGTGTACGGCTGTGCCGATCCGGTCGCCGCCGCCCCCCTCGCCGACGCCCTGGGCGTGGCCCTGCAGATCACCAACATCCTCCGCGACATCGTGGAAGATCGCGACACCATGGGCCGGGTCTACCTGCCCCGGGCCGACCTTGACCGTTTCGGTGCAGGTGATGACCTGCGGGGCCCGGTCGACAACGTGGTGGCGATCATCGCCTTCGAGGCGGCCCGGGCCGAGACGTGGTACGCAGACGGGCTCCGCCTGCTGCCGATGCTCGATCGTCGCTCCCGGGCGTGCACGGCCGCCATGGCCGGCATCTACCGGCGGCTCCTGGTGCGTATCCAGCGCGACCCGGCCGCGGTCCTACACACCCGGGTGTCGCTCCCGCCGTGGGAAAAGGCCCAGGTGGCCCTGTCCGGCCTGACCCGGGGCCGGGCATGACCAGGCCCCGCGTGGTGGTCGTCGGAGGAGGTCTGGCCGGCCTGACCGCCGCCCTGCACTGCGCCGACGGCGGGGCGAAGGTCACGGTCGTCGAACGCCGCCGGCGCCTCGGCGGCCTGACGTGGTCGTTCGACCATGACGGGCTCTCCGTGGACAACGGCCAGCATGTGTTCCTGCGGTGCTGCGAGGCCTACCTCGGGTTCCTCGAGCGGATCGGCTCCGCCGCCGACGTGACCCTCCAGGACCGGCTGGACATCACGGTGATCCGCCCCGGGGCACAGCCCGGACGTCCCCGGCGGGGCCGGATCACGAGGAACAACCTTCCCGCCCCCGCCCACCTGGCCGCCTCCCTGCTGGCCTACCCCCTCCTCTCGGTGGCCGACCGGGCCCGCCTGGGCCGGGCCGTGCTGGCCCTGCGCCGTCTCGACCTCGACGACCCGACTCTCGACGAGCAGACCTTCGGTGCATGGCTGGCGGCCCACGACCAGAGCGAGCGGGCCGTCGCCGCCCTGTGGGACCTGATCACGGTGGCCACCGTCAACCTGCCTGCGGCCGAGGCATCTCTGGCCATGGGGGCCAAGGTGTTTCAGACCGGTCTGCTCACCGAGGCCTCGGCGGCTGACGTCGGCTGGTCGAAGATCCCCCTCGGGGTCCTCCACGGCGAGCGAGCGGCGGCCGCCCTGGACCGGATCGGGGCGGAGGTGGCCTACGGCGAGAAGGTGGTGAGGATCGACCCGGTCAACCTGGCCCGGGGAGGCCACCATGACCGCTGCGGCGATCACGGCGGGTTCGCGGTCCGGACCGAGCACCGCACCCTCGACGCGGACTCGGTCGTGGTCGCCCTACCCCACAATGCACTGGGCCCGGTCCTGCCCCCTGGCGCCGTGTCCGGCCAGGACCGCCTCGATGAGCTGGGAAGCTCAGCGATCGTTGATGTGCACCTGACCTACGACCGCCGGGTCACCGATCTCCCCTTCCTGGCCGGGGTGGACACGCCCCTGCAATGGCTCTTCGACCGAACCGCATCATCGGGTCTGGCCCCTACAGCTGGGCCCCGTTCACCCCAGTACCTGGCCATCTCGCTCTCCGCCGCCGATGAGGCCATGGGGCGACGGCCCGACGATCTGATCGCCGAGGTGGCCGGCGAGCTGCCCCGAATCCTTCCGGCCGCGACCGGGGCCCGCCTGACCGGCTCGCTGGTCACCAAGGAGCGCTCCGCCACCTTTCGCGCCGTTCCCGGCACCGGCCGGCTCCGCTCGCCGGCGCGCACCCGCATCCCCGGCCTGTGGTTGGCCGGGGCCTGGACCGACACCGGCTGGCCGGCGACGATGGAGGGGGCGTGCCGCAGCGGAGGCACCGCCGGGGCAGGCGCCCTTGTCGATGCCGGCCTCGTCCACCGACTGCCTGAGGAGGTGGCATGACCCCGACCATGGGTGTGCCCGACGTCCTGGCCCGCTCCCGGGAGCTGACCACACCTGCCCTGGTGAACGCCGTCGACCGGCTGGCGCCCGACATCCGCCGGCTGGTCTCCTACCACATGGGATGGGCGGACACGACGGGCCAACCGACCGACGGCCAGGGAGGCAAGGGCATCCGCCCGGCGCTGGCCCTGCTGTCGGCGGAGGCGGCGTGGGCCGACGCCACCATCTCCGTCCCCGGCGCCGTGGCCCTGGAGCTGGTCCACAACTTCTCGCTGATCCACGACGACATCATCGACGGCGACACCGAGCGCCATCACCGCCCGACGGTGTGGTCGGTGTGGGGCATCGGCTCGGCCATCATCGCCGGCGACGCTCTCGAGGCCCTGGCCCATCAGGTGCTGCTCGAGGGGGACTCGCCTCATGTCGCCACTGCCTCCGCGGCCCTGGCCGAGGCCACGGCCGCCATGATCTCCGGCCAGGCCGACGACATCGCCTTCGAAGGCCGCCGAACGGTCACCGTCGAGGAGTGCATGGCCATGGCGGCGGCCAAGACCGGCGCCCTGCTCGGCGCCGCCACCTCCATCGGCGCCGTGCTGGCGGGGGCCTCGCCTGCCACCGTGGGTGCCCTGCGGGACTTCGGCGCTCACCTGGGTCTGGCATTTCAGGCCGTCGATGATCTCCTGGGGATCTGGGGCGACCCGTCCCGGACCGGCAAGCCGGCCGGCAACGACCTCCGGCAGCGCAAGAAGTCCATGCCCGTGGTCTCGGCCCTGGGGGCCGGGGGCGAGGAGGCCGATGAGCTGCTGGCCCTGATCGCCGGCCCCGGGCCCGGTGAGCCCTCCGGACCCCTTCTCGACGGCGACCAGATCGCCCGGGCCGCCTACCTGGTGGAGTCCTGCGGGGGCCGGGCCTGGACCGCGGCGCGGGCCAAGGCCCATCTCGACGCCGCCCTCAGCGCCCTCGAACGGGTCCGCCTGTCCCCCGCCCCCCAGCGGGAGCTGGCCGACATGGCCGTCTACGTCGTGGAGCGTCAGTCGTGAGTGCCGTCCGGATGGTCGACACCACGCCCCCCGCGGATCGGCCCCGCCAACCCTCGGCCACCCTGCGCGCCGCCGTCGATCACCTCCTCGACCGCCAATCGCCGGAGGGGTGGTGGAAGGGGGAGCTGGAGACCAACGTGACCATGGACGCCGAGGACGTGCTCCTCCGCCACTTCCTCGGGATCCTGGAGCCGACCACAGCCGCCAAGGCGGCGGCCTGGATTCGATCCAACCAGCGGGCCGACGGCACCTGGGGCACGTTCCACGGCGCCCCCGGCGACCTGTCGGCCACCATCGAGGCGTATGTGGCCCTGCGCCTGGCCGGCGAGGCGGCGGACAGCCCCACCATGGTCGCCGCGGCCCGGTGGGTGGCCGCCAACGGCGGGATCGGCGAGGCCCGGGTCTTCACCAGGATCTGGCTGGCCATGGTCGGGGCATGGGACTGGGAGCGACTCCCCGTCCTCCCCCCCGAGATCATGCTCCTCCCCGCGTGGGCACCGCTCAACATCTACGACTTCGGCTGCTGGGCCCGCCAGACCATCGTCGCCCTCTCCGTGGTCATGGCCCACCGGCCGGCCCGATCCCTGCCCTTCGACCTCGACGAGCTGCATGCTCGGCCGCTCCCGGCGTCTGGCGGGACCGGCCTGGGGGGGGGGGGGGGGGGGGGGGGGGGGGGGAGGGGGGGGGGGGGGGGGAGGGGGGAGGAGAGAGGGGGGAGTTGGGGGGAGGGGG
>JBPCNZ010000088.1:0-21428 GCA_051000755.1 Acidimicrobiales bacterium
CGGCGTCAGACCGCCTCGGCTGGCGCCGGACGGCAAAGGTCCACGGGTGCCCATCATCGACTCCGATCATCGGCTGAAAAACGGCGTGGAAACTGCGGTCGAATGCGAAAGACCAACCCGTGGTCAGGGGCCGGCAGGCCCTGAAGGTTCTGACCGCCCCCTACCCCTTCGTTGGCCTTCATCGTGTCGGCTCCCACGCCGCCGGCCCCCCGTTCCGCTTGGGTGCTGGGACCACAATCACGGCTACCCCTAAAGGGGTAGACCGGATGTGTATTGAGTCGTGTATTGCCGTGATTGAGTGCGTGATTGTCTGACCAGCACTTTTAGTGTGCTGCGTGATTGCCGTGCAACCTGCCGTGATTGAGCCGTGATTGTCGTGATTGAGTGCGTGATTGCCTCCGAGGGTCATGCGGCCTCCTCGAAGCAGGTTGTGACGGGGTAGTACTCGGTCGGTGTGCGGTCCGCCCCTTGACCGCCTCGCACGCCGTCTTTCCTGTGGACGCTCCCGGTGCGGACGAGCCGCTCGAGCTGGCGACGGGCCTTCTCGATCTCGTTGCGGCTGGGGTCGGGTTTGCCGTACAGGGCAATGGCGACCATCGCCGCTGTGATCCCGTTGTAGGACCGCTGCACGATGGTCCAGACGTCCACGTGGTCGACGAGTTCGGAGCGGCCGGCGTGGTGGTCGTGGACGACCTTGAGCGGGCCCACATCCTCGAGTGGCTGCTTCAGGTGGTAGAGGTCGACGATGGAGTCACCGGGTTCGCCCCAGAGCATGACGACGGAGCCGGCGCCGGCCGTGATCCACCTCGATCCGTAGACATCGGAGAGTGCGCGAGGTGCGCCCGCTCCTGACTGGGCCTTGCGCTGGTGATGCAACGCCAGGACTTCGACGCCTTCGGCCAGAGCGAGCTGTATCGACTGGTTGAGCCGCGATCCTGTCTCGTCTTTGGACAGGTCCATGGCCATGTCCTTCAGGCTGTCGAGGACCACTGTGTCGGCGCCGTAGTGGTCGGCGATGACGGCAAGGAAGTCGGGCGCCTTGGCGAGGTCGTGGGGTAGTGGGCCACGCCACACGACGAGACGCTCGGCGAGCTGGTCCCGGTCGGCTTCGGTGAACATCCGCCCCATGGACCGCTGCGCCTGGGCTGGCCGGTCCGCGGCGATGTAGAGAACCTTCGAGCCGGTCGCCTCGATCGGGTGGCCGAGGACGGTCGTGTCCCCGATCCCACAGCGGGCCCGGGCGACCTGTTGGGCCAAGGTCGTCTTGCCGACGCCGTCGGGGCCGGCGACGATCAGCGCTTCGCCCTTGGCCCAGACGATCTGCTCGCCGGTGCCCCATATCGGAGGTGGGCTGTCCGGGGCGTCGAGGATGAACGTGGCGCCGTCGCTGGCTCTTCGGTGCCCGGCGACCACGGCAAGCAACAGGACCTGGCGGTGGTCGTCGACCGGCGGCGTCGGCTCGGGGCCTCGCTCGTAGCGCTCGGCGTGGCGGTCGTAGTCATCGAGGTCGAGCCAGGGCGCGGTCACGACGCCTGCCGAGGGGTGCGGATACCGGCGGTGAGACCGGACCTGATGGTGGCGGTCGCTTCTGACTCGCCGAGCCCGATACGCAGGGCCACGCCGAGGAGCGCGTCGCCGGCTTGGGAGGCGGTGAGCTGGCGTGCGCCGACGAGGCGGCCAAGACCGTGAGCCTCGGCATTCAGGGCATGGTTGCGGGTTCCGACCGGCGCTGAGGCCAGGCGGCCACATGCCCGCTCGAGGGCGGCCTGGGCGTAGGCCGTGCCGGCTCGACCCATGGGGGCGGGTGTGGAGGGCAGTGCGGTGAGATGGCGCCGCTGGTGGAGGTCGACCAGCCACGTAGGCGGCGGTCGGATGCCGGCATCGGGTCCGTAGAGGGGGTCATCGGGCAGGTACCACGACCATGGCGTGCCATCATCCCGGACCGAGCCGGGCCCCACGACGTAGCCGCCGGCGCCGCGCCAGTCGACACCGGCCAAACCGGCGACGTTCACCCCATTGCCCCGGCCGGTGGATGCCACGTAGACGTGCCATCCCCTCGGCGTGCGGACGGTGGGGCCGATCAGGGTCGGATCGTCGTCGGGGTTCTCTGCCGCCGGCATGGCCCGATCGAGCGCGGTGAGGGCGTCGGGCCCGTCGAGGTCGAGGACGTCGAACGCCACGCCTGTCCGTAGGCCGATGTTCGCTCGTGGCTCGGCTTGCCACCACGACCGGATCCGGTCCGGGTCGGTGCTGGCATCGTGGAGGCCGTGCGGCACGAGGCGGCCCAGCGGACGCTTCCCGCCCGGCTCAAGGGGGAAGACCGGCCAGCCGCGGGCGGCATGGTCGAGTGCCTCGCCGACGAAGGGCTTTGACTCGGCTTCGCGGGCTGTCACGTTAGGTCCTCGCTCCCGGGCCGCATAACCCGGACGGTCCCGGCCAACGAATCGACGGCACGCTGCAGGTCGTTCGTGCTGCCGATGTTGTTGTGCATCACAGTGTCCGTGACCCGATCGTCCACGGAGAGGTTGTCGAGGGTCGTCGCCGCCTTCTCGACCGCTCGGATCGCATCGTGGTAGGCGTCGGGCCACGGCCGCCGGCGGCGACGAGGGGCGGCTCGGTTCTCGCTCTTCGCCAAGTAGCTCCGAGCGTCTCCCAGTCCCGCGCCTGGTATGCCTCAACGATGAGCCCCTT
This sequence comes from Acidimicrobiales bacterium, assembly GCA_051000755.1. Classification (GTDB taxonomy): domain Bacteria; phylum Actinomycetota; class Acidimicrobiia; order Acidimicrobiales; family Palsa-688; genus JALZAH01. The sequence goes on from JBPCNZ010000088.1 coordinate 2,692, forward strand.
GATGGTCCTCAACGTGGGTGCGGATCTGCTCGACCCGACGGCGGGCGTCGGGGATCGGCTGGCACACGAGGCGGCTCTCGGCGGTCATGCCGCGTCCCGTCGCCGGCCGAGGAAGTCCCACCCTCGGGACATGATCCGATCGGCTTCGGCGCCGGCGAACGAGACCGACTCGAGGAACTGGCCCATCGAGGTCAAGTTCGACTGAAACTGGAACACGGCTCCGACGACGATGTTGACCGTCTCCTCAGCGCCAGCCTCGGCGATCGCCTCGTCGACTACGTGCAGGTGCCTTCGGTTAGGATCCGACACAGATCCTCCCGTCCGCAAGGCTCGAGGTGTTGACGTGGGCCCCGGTAGCCGCCGGGGTCTCGTCGCGCATCGCCATCAAGCGGCCTTTCTCGGATCGTTCGCTGCCACGTCGTCGAGCCACTTCTGGATCCCGTTCGAGCTGTAGCGGAGGTACCGGCCAACACGTACAGCAGGCGGCCCCTCACGGTGCAGCCGCCACCTGTAGATCGTGGCGACCGGAACCCGAAGCAGTTCCGCCACCTCCTCAACCGTGAGCAGAGCCTCCATGGCCAGGTCCTTTCCCTCTAGGGATGCGTACCTAGACCACAGTAGCAAACTTTGGAGAACTGTGCAAGCATTATTGCGTATCTAGACCATACGAAGTATGGTTGACCTTGTGGATGAGGAACTGGCGATCGGCAACGGAGGATGGGTGCGCTACCAAAGCACGTCCTTCGGCCAACCTGTGTTCGTCCGCTTCAAGGACCGCAGCGGTCGACTCGCTGCCGTCGACCTCTTTCTTCCAGCCGTAGAGGGATCTCTCGACGCCAACCTGCTCCGCCGGTTGCCGCTCGGAAGGATCGAATCGTGGGTCAACGCCGACCGGCAGATCGCCGACGTCGTGCGCCTGGACACCTACGGCCCTGACCTGCGGACAGCGGCGGCGTACTACTGCACGAGCATCGGCGATGAGGGCCCAGATGCCGACAGCTGGGTGGCGGACATGATCTATCGCAGGCGGCAACCATCGACCCAGCCGCTAGCCGAGCCCATCAAGGCCAGACCGGCGGCCCCGGACTTGCATCTTGACGTCCCCGCTGTGCGTCCCTTCGGCGACGACTTCTACAAGGCGGTCGCAGCGGTATGGCGATCCGCCGTCTCGGTCTATCGCTCGCCGGCGGGCGCTGTCGCTGACGCCAACAGGGTCACAGTGTCCCAGGTCCACCGTTGGGTCAAGATCGCCCGTGAGCGGGGGTTCCTCGAAGTCGGGCGATCGGGCAAGGCATGAGCGAGAAGAGGATGATCGATGGCTAGCGTCGAGAAGCGGCCGAATGGCCAGTGGCGTGCCCGGTGGCGTGAGTACCCCGGCGGACCGCAGCGAACGAAGCAGTTTGCCCGCAAGGTCGACGCCGAGCAGCACCTCGTCAAGACGCAGCATTCGCTTCTCACCGGGTCCTACGTGGATCCGACGAAGAGCCGGACCACAGTCGAGGAGTTCTACCGGATCTGGTCCGACCGCCAGCCCTGGCGAATCACCACCAAGACGGCAGTGGCGACGACCTTCGAGACCCACGTGCTGCCGACCTTCGGCAAGCGGCCCCTCGGCTCGATCCGCCGCGGTGACCTCGAGGGTTGGGCGGCGAAGCTTCCCCTGGCCACCGGATCGGTCCGCCTCGCCATGCAGCACCTCGGGTCGATGCTCGGCGCCGCCGTGACTGACGGTCTCCTCGTCGCAAACCCTGCCGACCAGACGAAGCGACCAAGGGCTGCTGCGCATCCGGTCACTCCCCTGACCGCCGGTGAGGTCGTACGGCTGCGTGAGGCGGCGCCACCATGGTTCGCCGTCGCCCTGACGCTCGGCGCCGGCTGCGGCCTACGCCTGAGCGAGGCGACCGGGCTGACCGTGGACCGGGTCGACTTTCTGCGCAGGGAGTTGACGGTGGACCGCCAGATGCTGCCCATCGGCGACCTCGAGTTCGGTCCCCCGAAGACGGAACGGTCGTACCGCAAGGTGCCGCTGGCCAACATGGTCGTTGCCGAGCTCGCACGCCACGTCGAGGTCCACGGCACGGGCCGAGACGGTCTGGTCCTTCACCGGGATGGCGAGCCGATGCGCCGGCAACGGTTCGGTGACGTGTGGCGGGCGACTCGGGGCGGGGCCAGCCTGCCCGACGCCCGGTACCACGACACGCGCCACACCTACGCCTCAGTGCTGCTCTCCGGTGGCGTGTCGGTGGCCGCCGCGGCGGAGTACCTGGGCCACTCCCCCGCCATGCTCCTGTCCACCTATGCACACCTCATGCCGGCCGATCACGACCGGGCACGGGCCGTGGTGGAGGCTGCGTTCACGGTCTCCGCGGCCGGCCTGGCCGAAACTGCTGAGGACTAGCTGAGGACTGAGCCGAGGCTCGGGACGGCCGTTAGGGCGTCTGACCTGCCCGGTCGATGCCGGACGGTCGCTCCCCGGTCACTTCCGCTGGAAATGATGGTGCTACCTCCGCCAGATGGCTTGAGCCGTTCCGCAGAGAAGCTCCTCGCCCATCTGCCCTGCGTTAGCGCCGGCCGTCCGGCGGTCGAGTCTCCAGCCTGGCGACCAACCCCCGCAGTTGGGCGACGACCTCCCGGTGTTCGTGTTGGAGGCGTTGGAGCTCAGCCAGCAACGCCATGGCCCGTTCCCGGTCGATGGTCGCCGCCTGGCCCGGCCGGAGCATGGCGATCGAGCGACGCAGCGACTCCACCGAGTGAGGTTCGATGGGGTCGTCGAACAGGGCCATACCCGTACTGTACCGAACGCATGTTCGATGCGCTAGGACGTCTCTCTCGCAGTGAGGGCCAACGGTGAGAGGTCACGGCCGGGGGAGCTCCATCGGCGGGAAGGAGCCCCGCACCCGACCGTGACCGCCCCTTTTCTAGTCGAGACGGACCGTCACCGGCCCGTTTGCCCGTGGCATGGCGCTCGGCATCGTGGCGCCGTTCCACCGACGCCATCGCCATTGGGGGAGCCATCATCCGGTCGCCGGACCCAGGGAACTACCCTCGGAGAGATGAGTGAGGCGCAGTCGAGCACCCAGCCGCCGGCCGGAGGGGGTGGCCCTGGTGGCCGTGGCGCCCATTTTGCCGATCGGAAGGGTTGGCCGGTGTGGGCCAAGATCGCCGTCCCGGCGGGGGTCGTGGCTGTCCTGATCATCATCGGCGTCGTCGCCCTTTCGTCGCACAAGAAGGACACGGTCACGACGGGCCCTTCGGCATCGACCGCGGCCTCGATCACGACGACGGCGGCGTCCGCCGGGACCCAGGTACCCGCCACGCCGGCGACGACTTCCCAGATCTCGGCTTCCACCACCGCCCGCGCCGCCATCACGACCGCTCCTCCCTCAGCGTCGATGCTGCTGGCGCCGAGCGGCAAACCGTACGAGCCCGGCGACTACTGCCGACGGGACGAGCGGGGCAAGACGACCACGGCCGGCAACGGGACGACGATCACGTGTGAGGTCGTCAACGGGTTGGACCAGTGGGATAAGGCCTGACCGGCACCAGCCGGCAGGTGCGTGGGCGGGCACGGGCCGGCGGTGACCCCTACAGGCCGCCGACCAGGGACTGGTCGCTCGCCTCGCCGGAGGCGGACGCAGCTCGACCGGCGCCCATCCGCCCCTCCGCGGTACCGGAGGCCAGCTTCCGCCACAGCTGGGTGTAGCTGCGGTATTCGAGCTCGGGAGTGATGTAGCCGGCGGCGACCAGCTCACGGTGATAGGTGGGCAGGTTGCGCCACGGCACGCCCATGTCGACGTGATGGGAGAGGTGCCAGCCAATGTTGTAGGGGACCATGAAGAACCGGGCCACCAGGTGCTGGCGGACGGTGTGGGTGGCGAAGCGGCGGTCACCGCTGCGCGCCATCCCCCCGTGCTCGGCGATGGCCCGGAGGCGGTTGAAGACCCGCCACTGGGTCATCCACGGCAGGAACCACATGGCCCAGTACAGCCACCAGTGACCGGCGACGATCGACACCGCGATGAGCACCAGTTGGAACCCGACGATGCGCCAGGCGTGCTTCTTGACCCCGTCGACCCGCAGACCCCGGTACAGCCCCATCAGGTTCTTGTAACCCGAGATGCCCACGGCGTCGCGCAGCAGCTTGCGCCGCAGCGACCGGTGGCTTACCGGGTAGCCGACGTAGAGGTTCATGTCCGGCTCGTTGGGCCCGAACTCCTCCTTGTGGTGGGCCATGTGGCCCCGGCGATACAGGTCGGTGATGATGAACGCGGGGTAGCCCACCACCCAGCGCCCGACGATGTCGTTGATCCTGGTGTTCGAGAACAGGAGGCGGTGGGCGGCTTCGTGGGACAACGCAGCGAACATGGCGTGGGCCCGGCCCATCACCAAGAAGCACAGAAGGTAGGCCCACCACCGGTCGATCCACGCAGCCGCCACGATGACGCCGAGGGACTGCAACCAGACGCCGCCGATGGCGACGGCGTTGCGCCGGTTGGGGATCTTGCGCAACCCCACCCTGATCTCGGGAATGGCCTTGCCGCTCTGCATCAGCCTCTCGGTGGGAAGGACCTTGGGCGCCGCCTCAGGGGATGGGACCATGGTCGTCGCCATGCCCGTATGTTACAGTCTTATGGCGACGATAGTCAATGATGTAACGACCCCATGCTGTCCATGACCCGGAGGAGACCGCGGTGACCGCCGAAGTCCCGGCCTTTCGATCGCTGCGTTACTCGGTCGCCGGTCGCAAGGCCTTCATTACCCTCGACCGGCCCGACCGGTTGAACGCCATCGATCGCTTCATGCCCTCCGAGATCCACGCCGCGGTCGAGGTGGCCAACGATGACCCGGACGTCCACGTGATCGTCCTGGGTGGCGCGGGGCGGTCCTTCTGCGCCGGATACGACCTCAAGACCTTCGCCGAAGGTGGCGTCGGCACCCAGGACACCGTGTGGGACCCCATCAAGGACTTCCGGGCCATGAAACGGAACACGGACGACTTCATGTCGCTCTTCCGGTCGCCGAAACCCACCATCTGCAAGGTCCAGGGCCACGCCGTCGCCGGCGGGAGCGACATCGCCCTGTGCTGCGACCTGGTGGTGATGGCCGACGATGCCCGGATCGGCTACATGCCCGCCCGGGTGTGGGGATGCCCGACCACGGCCATGTGGGTGTACCGACTGGGAGCCGAACGGGCCAAGCGGATGTTGCTGACCGGCGACACCATCGACGGCCGCCAGGCCGCCGAATGGGGTCTGGTGCTGGAGGCGGTAGCACCCGAACGTCTCGACACCCGGGTGGAGGAGCTGGCCGAGCGGATGGCCGGGGTACCCGTCAACCAGCTGATGATGCAGAAGCTGATGATCAACCAGGCCTACGACAACATGGGCCTGAACGGCACTCAGATCCTGGCCACCCTCTTCGACGGCATCACCCGGCACTCACCCGAGGGGCGCTGGTTCCAGCAGCTGGCCGCAGCCGAGGGTTTCCACGCCGCTGTCGAGTGGCGCGACTCGGGACGCTGGATCCCCGAGGGTGGGATCGCCGGCCCCGAGGAAGGATCTCGACCATGACCACAGAAGACACGGCCACCGAAGACACGACCACGCCAGGACAGACCGTCACCGTCGCCGATGAGGGTCGGGTTCGAGTCGTCATCATCGACCGTCCCCACCGGCGCAACGCCGTCGATCGACCCACCGCCGCCGGCCTCGAGGCGGCCTTCGCCCGCTTCGACACCGATCCGGACGTCGACGTCGCCGTCCTGGCCGGTGCCGGCGGCACCTTCTGCGCCGGCGCCGACCTGAGGGCCGTGGACGAGGGTCGCGGCAACCGGGTCACCGAGGACGGCCCGGGCCCGATGGGTCCGACCCGGCTGGTGCTGTCCAAACCCGTCATTGCCGCCGTCGAGGGGTTCGCCGTCGCCGGGGGGCTGGAGTTGGCCCTGTGGTGCGATCTGCGGGTGGCGGCCGAGGACGCCACCTTCGGCGTGTTCTGCCGTCGATGGGGCGTCCCGCTCATCGATGGGGGCACGATCCGCCTCCCCCGTCTGATCGGTCACAGCCGGGCCCTCGACATGATCCTCACCGGGCGGGCCGTCGCCGGCCCCGAGGCCCTGACCATGGGCCTGGCCAACCGGGTGGTCCCACCCGGGCAGGCCCTGACCGCGGCCGTCGAGCTGGCGGGACAGATCGCGTCGTTCCCGCCCGGATGCATGCGCGCCGACCGCCGGTCCTCCTACGACCAGTGGGGACTCGGCCTCGAAGAGGCCTTGGCTCAGGAGCTGCGCGGGGGCGTCGAGATCATCTTCGGAGGCGAGACGCGCCAGGGGGCGTCTCGATTCGCGGCCGGTGAGGGCCGCCACGGGGTGTTCCCTCACTGAGGTCGCCCGAGGCTGGGTCGGGGCCCGTCCCGGTCCGACCGTGAAAGACGGCGGTGATGTGGCGCCGGGCGAAGCGCCGAGCCCGGTCGTCGTCGTCCACCGGGATCGTCGTGTCGGGCGTCAGGACCATCGAGAGGGCCACGCGGGCCACGACCTCGGCCACCGGTTCGGCGTCGTAGGGGACCAGGGTGCCGCCGTCCTGCAATCGTTCGATGACCTCGACCAGGAAGGCACGACCGAGCTCGAGCACCGGAGCGCCACGGACGGTGAGGAGGGGAAGGACCGTCTCGGGTTCGGTGACGAGCAGCCGAGCCAGGAGCTCGTTGCGCCGGAGGCCACCGAGGAAGGCCACGTACAGCTCGACGATCTGGTCGTCGGCCCCGAGGGTGCGGTCGACCCGGCGGTCCACGTCGGCCAAAAACCGGTGCACCTCTCGGAGGCCGACGGCCTCGACCACGTCGGTCTTCTGAGCGAATCGGCGGTACAGGGTGGCGGGGCTGACACCCGATCGCTTGGCGATCTCCCCCATCGTCGTCCGCCGGATCCCGTAATCCAAGAAGGCGCCGAGCGCTCCATCGAGGACGCGGACCCGGTCGGCGTCCTCGAACGGGCCGGCGCGCACCATGGCCAGCAGCGACCCGCCAGCGCCGGGGGACATCAGGACCGAGCCTGGCGCTGATAGGCCTGCGCCGCCCGCTGGGCCCGGTAGGCGAGTGGGTACTGCAACGCCCGATCGGGTATCAGCGGGGTCGCGGTCCTGATGGCGGCGGCCATCTGCTCCAGGCGCCGTTGCTGGCGGTCCGACCAGGCCAGACCGAGCTTGTGGCGCAGGGCCGGGGGCAGGGTCCCCACGGTGAGGTCGTGAAGCACCGAGCCACCCATGGGCCGCAGGGCGTTCCACACCAGCGGGGGCAGCAGCCTGGAGGGCGGGGGGACGTCATGGAGCGACAGGGTCCCGAGCAACTCGGCCACGGTCTCGTTGTTGTCCAACCGGTGGGCGATCATGTCGTCCAGGTACGGCCCCAGCCCCGCCAGATCGGCGGGCATGCGCTCGTTGCGGACGCCCAGGACGAGCCCGGCCTGGCGCCACTCGGCGTAGTACCGGGCCTCGTCCGCCTCGCTCAAGGGCCGGGCGAAGAACCGGCTGTAGGTCACCACCGTGTCGAAGTTGGACAGGTGGACCCAGGCGTAGGCCTCCGGATCGAGGGCGCGGTACCGCTTGCCGTCGAAGCCGCTCCCGGTGATGGATGCATGCACCGCCCGCAGGCGCCGGGCCTCGGCCACGGCGTCCGCCCCCCCGAACAGCTGGGTCAACAGTGAGGTCAGCGTCCGGTCGAGGCGACCCCACGGATCCGACCGGAACGTCGAGAAGTCCCGTACGCCGACGCCGATGATGGGATGGCTGACCTGCAGGAAGAGGGCCCGCCCGCCCAGGAGCAACGATGCCCGCGACAGGCCCAGCCGCCACGCCAGGGAGTCCGGACCGAGGGGAGCCGCGGCCATGAGCGGTCCGGGGGGCGGAACGTGTTGGTCGACGGTCATGGACAAGTCCTTCGAACGGCCGAGAGCCTGAGAGAGTTATACAGATACTCTCTCATTGTGTCACCGAGGCCGTCAAGGCTCGGCGACTAGCGTCGGCAGCCGTGCCCGCAGTCTCCGACGGTGCCCGGGGCCACGGCGATGCCCGGGGCCACGGCGATGCCCGGGGCCACGGCGATGCCCGGGGCCACGGCGATGCCCGGGGCCACGGCGGTGGACCGGGCCCCCCCGCCGACCCGGGCCTACCCGCCGGGTGGGGCGTCTGCCTGGACCGGCGCACCCTCCGCCCCCGTCGGAAGGTCCTGATCGGCGGTTACCCCCTTCGAGCGCTGCGCCTGACCGAGGGCGGGGCCCGACTGGTCGACACCTGGGCCGCCGGTACCGTCGTGCCATCCGGGGCCGGCGCCCGGCGACTGGGCCGCCTGCTCACCGACCGGGGCGTTGCCCAACCTCTCCCCCCTGCGATCGGCGATGACCCCGGTCCGACGGTCACCGCCGTCATCCCGGTTCGTGACCGGGCGGACGGCCTGGCCATCACCCTGACGGGCATGGCCGACGACCTGGGGGTGGTGGTGGTCGACGACGGTTCCGGCGATGGTGCCGGGGTGGGCGCCGTCACCGACCTCCACCGGGGGCCGACCACCGTCGTGCGTCATCGACGGCCGAGAGGACCGGGAGCGGCCCGCAACACCGGCTGGAGAGAGGCGGCCACCGACGTAGTGGCCTTCGTGGACGCCGACGTCGAGCTCCCCCCCTTGTGGCTGGCCCGGTTGCTGCCCCACTTCTCCGACCCGACCGTCGCGGCCGTCGCCCCCCGCGTCACCGCCGTTCCGGGTGCGGGCAGCCCCGCCTGGCTCAACGCCTACGAGGCGGCCCGGTCCCCGCTCGACCTGGGCCCCCACCCGGCGCCGGTCCGGCCCCGCAGCCAGGTGCCGTACGTGCCCACCACGGCCTTGCTCGTCCGCCGCTGCGCCCTCGTCGAGCTGGGCGGCTTCGACGAGTCGTTGCGTACCGGCGAGGACGTCGATCTCATCTGGCGGCTGGCGGCGGCCGGTTGGCGGGTCCGCTATGAGCCGGCCGTCACCGTCGGGCACCCGACCCGCGACCGGCTGGGGCCCTGGGTCGCCCAGAGGGTCGGCTACGGCCGGTCCGCGGCCCCGCTGCATGCTCGCCACGGCTCGGCGGTCGCCCCCCTGATCATCTCCCCGGAGAGCGCAGCGGCGGCCCTTGCCGGCCTCTTCGGTCATCCCGTCATCGCGGTGGCGGTCAGCGCCTCCGCCGTGACCATGTCGGCGGCCCGTCTCGACCGGGGCCTGCCTCGTGCCGCCCTGACCCGCCTGGCCGCGGAGGGCCAGGGACGGGCGATGGGCTCGATGGCCGAGACCGCTCGCCGGGTGTGGTGGCCCCTCGCGGCCGCCACGGCCATCACCTGCCGGCGGAGTCGACCGGCGCTGACGGCGGCGTTCACCCTCCCCCCCCTGGTGGCCTGGGTCCGGGACCGACCGGCCCTCGGCCCTCTGCGCTGGAGCCTTCTCTCCGTGCTCGACGACCTCGCCTACGGCGCCGGCGTGTGGGCGGGCGTGGCCCGCACCGGCCGGGTCGGTGCCCTGGTCCCGGTCCTCAGGGCCCGCCTCAGGCCAGGCTGAACAGGCTCGCCAATCCGTCCTCGCGGAGGCGGCGCAACTCCTCGAGGTGGACCGCGGCCAACCCGGCCAACGTCCCCTCCCCGACAGACGTCATGGCCAGACGCTGGCGCCTGCCGTCGTTGGGATCGGGTTGGCGGCGGATGAGTCCGGCGGCCACCGCCCGATCCACCAGCTCGACAGCCGAATGGTGACGCAACTTGAGGGCATCGGCGATGTCGCCGACGGTGGGCGCCGTTCCCGCGTCGGCACCGCGGATCATCACCATCAGCTGATATTGGCCCGGCGTGATCCCCGCCGCCCGAGCTGCCTCCTCCGAGAACCGCAGGAACGAGCGCAGGGCCCGACGGAACTGGGCCAGCGTCCGGTACTCAGCATCGGTGACCCGTGGCCCGCTGGATGACTCCATCGGCCCACGATATGCCCCTCGAGGGGAGGCGGCCGCCATGGTCTAACCGAGACGGGCCAGGCCCCGCTGGGCCTCGGCGGCCCGTTGATCCGCTTGGCGCTCAGCCACCCGCTTGACCCGCTTCAGGTACGCCATCAACCGGTCACGGGATGCCTCGGCCTCGCTGTCGAGGCCGGTGAGCTGATCGATCCGCCAGGCCCGGAACACGACCGGCACCAGGATCTGGTCGTAGTGGATGGAGAAGTCGTAGATCCCGGCCCCGGCGATGGCCGAGGCGTGGGCCCCGAATCCGGCGATGCCGGTGCCGGGCATCTCGAAGGTGCGGACCTCCCGGTCGACCCCCTTGACCAGCTCCGAGGGGTCGACGTCGATGGCGGCCTCGGCCAGGTCCCGGTAGAAGAGGAAGTGCAGGTTCTCGTCGGCCGCCACCCGGGCGGTGATCGCCGCCCCCGGCTCGTCGCCGAGCAGGCGACCGGTGTTGCGGTGGGCGATGCGGGTGGCCAGCTCCTGGAGGGTGACATAGACCAGTCCGGCGATGGCGCCCCGCCCCGGGGGTAGACCGTCGAAGCCGGTGCTGACCTGGATCATGCGGGCCCGTTCGAGGGCCACCGGGTCGACCGCTCGGGTGACGATCAGCCAGTCCCGCAACACGATGGAGTGGCGGTGCTCCTCGGCCGTCCAGCGCCGGTTCCACTCACCCCAGATGCCGTCGTCGCCGTACATGGTGTGCACCGAGTGCAGGTAGTACGGGAGGTTGTCCTCGGTGAGGAGATTGACGATCAGGGCGCTGCGCACCGCGTCGGGCAGGGGAAACTCGTCGGGATCCCATTCCTGGCCGGGTGCGAAGTCCCGGGCCTGGCCCCAGGGGATCATCTGGTGGGGAAACCACTCCCGGGCCCGGTCGAGATGGCGCTCGAAGAGGGTCTGGGCCACCGGAGCCAGGGCTTCGAGTCGGCCGGGGTCGTCCATGCTGGCAGCGTAGTTGCGGAGGGCCCGATCCGAAGTGGCGCGGTCGCCAGGCTTTAAGCTGCCCTCGGTGAGCAGCCAAGGAGCATCCCGGGAGGCCATCGAGTACCACTACGACGTGGGGGCGGACTTCTATGCCTTGTGGCTGGATCGCCATCTCACCTACTCGTGCGCTCTGTGGCCTACCGGCGCGGGGTTGACCAACGTCCTTGACGATGACCTCGAGGCGGCCCAGACGGCCAAGCTGGACCTGCACGCCCGGTGGCTGGGCGCCACCCGCTCCGGCGGCGGCCCCGCCGGAGCGGCGGAAGGGCCGGCCGTGCGCCGCGTCCTCGACGTGGGCTGCGGCTGGGGCAGCATGCTCGGCCATCTGGTGGATCACTATGGGATCACCGACGGGACCGGCCTCACCCTGAGCTCCGATCAGGCGGCGCGGATCACCGCCGCCGGGCGCCCGGCGGTGCGGGTCCACCTGACCGACTGGCGCGACCACCGGCCGGGCGAACCCTACGACGGGATCGTGTCGATCGGCGCCTTCGAGCATTTCGCCCGGGGCGACCTCGACACCGCCGAACGGCGTCAGGTCTACGAGCAGTTCTTCGAACGGTGCTGGACCTGGCTGCGCCCCGGAGGTCGCCTGTCGCTGCAGAGCATCGCCATGGAGGACGCGTCCGGTGGGGACGGGCCGGTCACCGAGTTCCTCTCCCGAGAGGTCTTTCCCGAATCCGCCCTGCCCCGCCTCGCCGACATCGTCAGCGCCGCCGATCGGTGGTTCCGGGTCCAGGCCGTCCGCTCCGACGCCGCCCACTACGAGCACACCCTGCACCTGTGGCAGCAACGCCTCGAGGCCCGCAAGGTGGAAGCCACCGAACTGGTCGGCCGGGAGACCTATCGTCACTACGTGCGCTACCTACGGGTGTGTCGAGCTATGTTCGACCGGGGGAACTGCACCCTGTACCGGGTGGCGTTCCTCCGCCGCCACGACCCCGTGCTGGTCGACGGCGCCCCCGCGTGACCCGCAGGCCGAAGGAGTTCCCGCTCACCAAGGTCCATGGAGACCACCGCATGGCCGCCGGCGACGACCACCGGTCGCTCACCCGCAAGCAGGCCCGTCCGTAATCGCAGAGTCCCTGGCCCACGGGAGGACGACTACCGCCGGAGCCCGACCGCTAACGTCTGAGGCATGCAGACCGTGTACGAGGCTGCGGGTGGCGACGGCGGTCTCCTTCGCCTAGCGGCGGCGTGGCATCGCCGCGTCATGGCCGACGAGGTCGTCAGCCATGCCTTCAGCCATGGTTTCCACCCCCAGCACACCGAGCGACTCGCTGCGTATTGGGCCGAGGCGCTCGGTGGGCCCACTGCATACTCCGCCGACGATGGCGACGAATCGTCGGTCGTGAGGATGCACAGCGGCAACGGAGAGCACCACGAGATGGACCAACGCGCCATCGCCTGCTTCGACCAGGCCTTGACGGACCTCGGACCGTTCGACGACCGACGGTTGGGGCATGTGCTCCACGATTATTTCGCCTGGGCCACGACGACGACCCTGGCTCGTTACCACCATTCCGCAGACGACGTTCCCGACGGCCTTCCCATCCCCCACTGGTCATGGGACGGCCTCCAGACATGAGCATGGACAGTCGCCAACCGGTCGGGTACCTCGCCCAGATGAAGTGGTGGGCGATCGAGCCGACGGGCAGCCGGCTACGCCGGTGAGTGTCCCGGTAGGTCAAGCAGCTGATCCTGGAGGTCGGCCTGGCGCCGCACGCCGCGCCCACCGATGAGGGCGTAGACGGCTCCGGCGACGACGACGCCGGCCAGGATGGAGAAGTCGGCGCCGTTGGTGGCATGGGCCAGGGGGCTGACGTAGAAGTTGGTGTCGATGCTGAGGAGGGCCACGGCGCTACCGAGGGCCTGGGCCACGATGGCCGGCCAGTGGATCCCGCCCGAGCGCCAGTACAGCGATCCGGGATCGGTGCGTTGCAGCTCGCCGGGGACGTAGCGGTAGCGCCTGAGGGCCCAGTCGACGAGGAACACCGCCATCCACGGGGCGATCCATGCCACCACCAGCGACACGAAGTCGCTGAGGAGGGTGTTGAACGACGAAGAGAACACGGCGTACGCCGTCAGGCCGGCGGCCAGCACGGTGTCGACGAGGACGGCCTGCCAACGCCGGAGGGGCAATCCCATGGCCTGGAGGGTGACCCCCGACGAGTACAGGTCCAGGCTGCTGATGGCGAAGACCTGCATGATGGCCACCACCAGGAACGGGACCAGGAACCAGGCAGCGAAGGCGTGCGGAAAGTTGTGGACGGGGTCCCCTGCCGCGCTCGGCACGTAGGTGGCCACCGCGGCGCCGAGCAGCATGACCACCACCTGAGGGATGGCGGCGCCGGCCAGGATCCACCCGAGGATGGCCGGCTTGCTCGACTGGCGGGGCAGGTAGCGGGAGAAGTCGTTGCCGTTCTCCACCCATCCCAACCCCGACAGGGTGATCACGAAGGTCATGCCGACGACGAAGGTCTGCCAACCGACCCCGTGGGACGGCGCCGAGAAGTGGGCCTTGTGCACCGTCAGCACGGCCAGGATGACGTAGAGAACCATGAACGGGGCGATCAGCACCCGGAGGGCCTTGATGATGCTGGCGTGGCCGAACAACGGGAGGATGCCCTGGATGGCGGCGGCGGCCACGATGATGATGATCTTGGTGGCGGTGGTCGTGTGCCAACCGGCCTTGGCGGCCAGGGCGATGGCGGCCAGGGTGGCAAGGGTCAGGCCTTCGGTCTCGAAACCCACCTGGGTCAGCCAGTTGAACGTGGCCATGAGCCTTGACCCGTTCGGCCCGTAGGCCGCCCGGCCGATGACGAAGACGGTGGTGCCGGCGTCGGGGCCCTGCAGGCTGCAGAGGCCGAGGAGGAGATAGGACAGGTTCCCGATGACGATCAGCACGGCGGCCTGGGCGAAGCTGAACCCGAACGTCATGAGCACGGCGCCGTAGATCAGGTACTCGAACTGCAGCGATGACGAGCACCACAGGGCGAAGAGGTCACGGGGACGCGCCCATCGCTGATCCTCGGGCACGAAGTCGGTGCCGCGCTGCTCGACCCGGAACGCCCGTGTGTCGTCCCCGGTCATGGGCGGGGGGGACAGGGGGGGCGGGGGGGAACCGCCCTGGCTGGCGATGGTCATCTGCCAACCCTGGTCGGGCCGCGCCCCGGCGTCAAGGACCATCCGCCTGGAGCCGCACGGTGTCGCCGGGTCGGAGCTGGGCGACGACGCCGAGGTCGGTATCGTCGACGACACCCAGGACGGGGTACCCGCCGGTCACCGGGTGGTCGGGCCCGAACACGACCAGCTCGTCCGACGGTGTCAGCTGCATGGCCCCGGTGACCAGGCCCTCGGGTTGCAGCTCGCGCCGCCGAGACCGGTCCAGGGCCGGGCCCTCCAGGCGCACGCCGACCCGGTTGCTGGCCGGGGTCACGGTCCACTCCGCAGATGCCAGCAGGCGACGCCCGTCGTCGGTGAGCCAGTCGGCCCTGGGGCCGAGGCGGACGTGGAGCACGACGGGCGAAGCGGCCATGGCGGCGACGGGGGCGACATCGACTCCCGGCCGCCGGCCCCGGTCGGGCCCCACGGCCAACACGTCCCCGGCTCGCAGCACCGGCGGGCCGAGGCCGCTCAGCAGGTCCGTCGAACGGCTGCCCAACACCGCCGGTACGTCCAGGCCCCCCGACACGGCGATGTAGCTGCGCAGCCCGGCGGACGCCGATCCGAGCTCCACCACCTGGCCCGCGCCCAGGTCGAACGGGGCATTGAGCCCCCGGCCCATCCCGTCAACGGTGACGGGGACGACGGCACCGGTGACCGCCACCGTGCGCCCCGTTGACGCCGGCCCGGCCAGGCGCAGCTTGGGCCCGGTCATCGTCGTCTCCAGCACGGCTGCGTCTTCGTCGTTGCCCACCAGCCGGTTGGCCAACGCCGCGCTGTGCCCGTCGGCGGCGCCCGAGGGCGGGACCCCTTCCCCGCCATGGCCGGGCCGACCCCGATCCTGCACGGTGGTCAGCGGCCCGGGGTCGACAACGTCGAGGGTCGCTCCCCCCTCCGGCCCCGGGCGGGCGGAGGGGCGGGCGGAGGGTGTAGGGGCGCTGGTGACAGCGTCACGTCGGCGGCGGCTCCCCCCGACGAAGCGCACCCGGGCGCCGGCGGTGAGCAGCGCCGGCGGTCGCCGGTCCGACTCGAAGAGCACGGCGTCGGTGGTGCCGAGCAGGTGCCAACCCCCAGGCGTCGAGCGGGGGTACACGGCGCTGTAGATGTCGGCGATGGCCACCGACCCGGCGGGGACAACGGAGCGGGGCTGGGACCGGCGCCCTACCACCAGCTCCTCCGGCAGGCCGGCGAGGTAGGCGAATCCGGGGGCGAAGCCCATGAACGCGGCCCGGTAGGTGGCACCGCTGTGCCGGGCCACCACCTCGTCGGTCGTCAACTCGACCAGCCCGGCGACCTCGTCGAGGTCCTCACCGTCGTAGCGCACCGGTATCTCGATCTCGGACGCATCGTCGTCGCCGGAGTCGGGCTCACCGGTGGTGCGCGGAAGCTGGCGGAGAACCTCGGAGATCCCCGCCATCGCCGGCGGGTCACCGCCTACCACCAGGAAGGTGGCGGCGCCGACGACGATGTCCGCGGGGGTCACCCCCCGGAGATCGGCGGCGGCCGCGAATCGAGCGGCCAGGATGGACGGGACCTGGTCGCCGGCGTCGACCAGGAGCGCACTGCGACCGACGGCTCGCACCGCCCAGGCGCCGATTCGGTCGTCCATCGCTAGGTGATGAAGGAGCGCACGGCGATCCCGGCACCTTCGAGAGCCCGGCGCGCCGATCGGGCCAGTTCCAGAGCCGTGGGGGTGTCACCGTGGGTGCAGAGGGAGCGCACATCGAGGGCGACGTCATTCCCCTCAATGCTCTGCACCGGAACGTGGGTGGCCAGAGCAACGGCCCGAGCCATCACGGCCTCGCCGTCGGTGATCACCGCCCCCTCCCGGGATCGGGGCACCAGCCGAGCGCGATCGTCGTAGGCCCGATCCAGGTAGCCTTCGGCCACGGCGGTGAGCCCGGCCTCGCCGGCGGCGGTGGCCATGGCCGATCCGGGTAGGCACAGGACGGCCAGACCGGGGTCGAAGGACGCCACCGCACCGGCGATCACCTCGGCGATCCCGTCGTCGTCGGCCGCCTGGTTGTACAACGCCCCGTGCGCCTTGACGTAGCGAACAGCCGATCCGGCCGCCTCGGCCACCGCCGCCAGCCCGCCGATCTGGTAGACGATGTCGTCGGCCAGATCGTCGGGGGCGATCGGCAGGGGCCGGCGCCCGAAGCCGATCAGGTCCCGGTACGACACGTGGGCACCGATCACGACCCCGTGCTCGGCGGCCTGCCGGCACACCCGGCGCATGATGGACGGTTCCCCGGCATGGAAGCCACAGGCCACGTTGGCGCTGGTCACCACCTCGAGGAGGCCGTCGTCGTCCGCCATGCGCCACGCCCCGAACCCCTCCCCCAGATCGGCATTCAGATCGATGGAGCTCATGGCCGGTTCAGTCCCGGACGAAGCGCACGAGCTCGGCGGCCAGCCCGGTGTAGGTGGCAGGGGTCAGCTTCAGCAGGCGGGTCTCGGCGTCAGCGGGGAGATCGAGGCCCATGATGAACGCAGAGACGTCGGCCTCGGTCACCGTCGCCCCCCGGGTGAGGGCCTTGAGCCGCTCATACGGCTGATCGAAGCCGTAGCGGCGCATCACGGTCTGGATGGCCTCCCCCAGCACCTCCCACTGCGAGTCGAGCTCGGCGGCCATGACGGCGGGGTCGGGTGCGACCCGGCCCAGGCCTCGGCGGGCGGAGCGGATGGCGAGGCCGGAGTGGCCCAGGGCGACCCCGAGGTTGCGCAGGGCGGAGGAGTCCGACAGGTCCCGCTGCATCCGCGACACCATCAGCTTCGAGGCCAGGTGCTCGGCCAACGACGACGAGATCCCGGCATTGGCCTCGGCGTTCTCGAAGTCGATGGGGTTGACCTTGTGGGGCATGGTCGACGAGCCCACCTCGCCGGCGATGGTCTGCTGGCGCAGGTAGTTGCGGCTGATGTACTCCCACAGGTCGCGGCAGAAGTCGATGAGCACGGAGTTGAACCGGACCACGCCGTGAAGGATCTCGGCCAGGGAATCGTGCGGTTCGATCTGGGTGGTGAGGGGATTCCACCCGAGGCGGAGACCGGTCACGAACTGGCGCGACACCGCGATCCAGTCCACCTCGGGATAGGCGACCGTGTGGGCGCCGAAGGTGCCGACCGCCCCGTTGAGCTTGCCCTGCAGCTCCCCGGCGCGGATTCCGCCCGCCTGTCGGGCCAGGCGCCGGGCGAACACGGCGAGCTCCTTGCCGAGGGTCGTCGGCGTGGCCGGCTGGCCGTGGGTGTGGCTGGGCATCGCCATGGCGGCATGGGCCTCGGCCAAGGCCGTGATCTCGGCCACCAGACCGTCGGCGAGGGGCAGCCAGGCTGTCTCCAGGCCCTCGGTCAGCATGAGGCCGTGGGCCAGGTTGTTGATGTCCTCGGAGGTGCAGGCGAAGTGGACGAGCTCGGCGGTGGGGCCGAATCCGATGCCGGCGAGGAGCTCCTTGAGGTAGTACTCGACGGCCTTGACGTCGTGGTTGGTCGTCGCCTCGATGGCCTTGATCCGGGCCAGGTCGCCGGGACCGAAATCCCGGACCCATCCCTCGAGGACGGCCGCCGTCTCCACCGGGACGGTCTCGAACTCGACGATTTGGGGAATGGCCGCCACGGTCAGCAGCCAGCGCACCTCGACGGCGAAGCGGTTGCGCATCAACGCCTCCTCCGAGAAGGCGGCGGCGAAATCGGTCAGTTGGGCGGCATAACGACCGTCGAGAGGCGAGAGGGCATCAACCATCACGGCCATGCTAGTAAGCACATGAATGGCGCCGAATCGGGGTAGGAGGACGCCGTGGCCCGATCGCGTTCATCCCGCCCTCAACCGGGTTCGTCCCCCGACCCGATCCCCAAGGATGCCTCCCCCGGTGACCCCCCCACCTCCGTCGTCGGGCCTCGGCCGGTCCCGGTGACACCCCCGCCCAGTCCGCCTGTCGTCGACAGTCCGCCTGTTGTCGACACCGAGCCGCCCAGTGGGGGCCGGCCGAGCGAGACCCCGACCCGGCCCGGCCCTCCTGCCGCCCCGCCGGCGCGAACCCGGTCCAGCACCGCCTATGTGGGCGTCGGCGTGGGGCTCCTGGTCCTGGTTCTGGTGCTCGTGTTCATCATCCAGAACCTCAACGACGCCAGTGTTCACTACCTGGGCCTGCATTTCCGCCTGCCCATCGGGCTGCTCATCCTGGCCGGAGCGGTGGCCGGCGGCGTCATCGTGCTGCTGGTCAGCCTGGCCCGGGTCACCCAGTTGCGGGTGCGGGCCCGCCGGTCGGGGCACGGTCGCCACGAGGTTCACTGAGCAGGCCCGTCGGAGGTCGGCCGTGGGCGACGATGATCGGTCATGACCGCATCCGAGTCCGTCCGGCCGTTCGACCCCGCTACCACCTTTGTCCACCTCGACGGCGGCAAGGCCGAGGTCATGGCCGTCGACGATCAGTTCTGGCCCAAGGTCATGAGCGGGCAGCGACCACTACCGGGATGGCTGATGACGGCGTCTTCGTGGTCCGCCGATCCGGGGGTGGGGGGCGGGGGGAACCGGAGGGGGAACGCGACCGGGGGGGGGGGGCCGGCGCTTGGTGGGCGGGGGAGGGGACAGGGT
>JBPCNZ010000089.1:0-25371 GCA_051000755.1 Acidimicrobiales bacterium
TGGTCCCACC
This sequence comes from Acidimicrobiales bacterium, assembly GCA_051000755.1. Taxonomy (GTDB): domain Bacteria; phylum Actinomycetota; class Acidimicrobiia; order Acidimicrobiales; family Palsa-688; genus JALZAH01. Next base: position 11 of record JBPCNZ010000089.1, read on the forward strand.
GGTCGACGACGACGACGTGAGGACATCCCCGCTCGACCCCGACGTGGTGGTCGCGCTGTTCTGGTCCGTGGCGTTGCCCGACGCCCCACCGGTGGCCACACCGGTGACCGCACCAGAATTGCCGGAGAGGGCGATGATCGAAGCTCCGCCGGACCCGCCGCCGCCGGTGGCGTTGCCCGAAGTGGCATCCCCGGTGGTCACATTGCCGGTCTTGCCACTGGTCGGGTCGGCGACGGCCGCCCCACCGTTGCCGGAGGTAGCCGGACCGGTCACCGTGGTAGTGGCGTTGCCGCTGGTCCCCGACCTGCCGCCCGTGGCCGACGAGTTGGAGTTAGCGGCACCGCTGGTGGCCGTGCCCATACCGGCCGAGGTGTTGGTGGCGCCACCCGAGACGCCGCCGTTGCCGGAGCCGCCCGAGGTGGTGTCGAGAGCCCCGCCGGCTGCGCCGCTGCCGCCCGCTCCCGATGGTGACCCCGAGGTGTTGGTTTGGGTAGCCGAGGCCGACCCGGTGGCGCCTGAGGCGCCGCCCGCACCGCTGGTGGCACTACCGTTGACCGTCGGCGAAGCCGCCGCCGCACCGGTGGTCCCACCGGTCGACGACGAGATGGTCGGTGCTGCGCCCGAGTTGCCGCTGGTGGTGGTGGCACTGTTGGTGTCGGAGGCGTTGCCCGACGCCCCGCCCGTGGCCCCACCGGTGGCGGGACCAGAGTTACCGGACAGGGCGGTGATGGCGACTCCGCCCGTCCCGCCCCCACCGGTAGCGTTGCCGGAGGTGGCATTCCCGGTGGTCACATTCCCGGTCTTGCCGCTGGTCGGGTCGGCGACCGCCGCCCCACCCGTACCGGACGTGGCGGTGCCGGTGACCCTTGTGGTGGCTGCGCCCGTGTTGCCGGAGGTGCCCCCGGTGGCGTTCGACGAGGAGCTGGCGCCGCCGCTGGTTGCCGTGCCCATGGCCGCGGACCTGTTGGTGGCGGTGCCGGAGTTGCCGCCCTTGCCGGACTCGCCCGATGTGGTGGCAAGGGGACCGCCGGCCGCGCCCGAACCGCCGCCGCCTGCCGGCGCCTGGTTGGGGTCTGCCCCGCCTGCGGCCACAGCCGGACGGAGCGCGGGCTGCACCGAGCTGGTCAGCTCCGGGGCCGACGAGGCGCCCCGGCTGAGGCCCGAGAACCCGCTGCCGGTGTCGGTGCCGGCCAAGCCACTACCGCTACTGCCGCCGCCAGTGTTCCCGCTGGTCGAGTTGTCGGTGCTCGAGGAGGATCCGGTGGAGCCCGACGCTCCGCCCGGCCCGCTTGAGGCACTGCCCGAGGCCGAGGGGTTGGACATGGCGGCCCCGGTCGACCCACCGGTCGACGACGAGCTGGTCGGGGCGGCGCCGGTGCTTCCCGAGGTCGTGGTCGCGCTGCCACCGACGGTGGACGAACCCGACGCCCCGCCCGTGGCCGCACCGCTGGCCGCCCCCGACGAGCCGCTGCTGGCGTTGTTGGCCACGCCCCCGCTGCCGCCACCGCCGCTCGTGTTGGCCGACCCGGACGTGGACCCACCACTGCCGGCGCCCGCACCGCCGCCGGTGCCGCCGGTCGAACCGCTCACCGGCGACGAGACACCCGCCCCGCCGCTGCCGCTGGTGCTCTTGTTGGTCCCGGTGGACGTGGCTGCCCCACTCGAGCCACTGGTGCCGCCCTTGGCGTTCGAAGTGGAGTTAGCCGAACCCGAGGTGGCATTGGAGCTCGAGGTCGAGCTGTTGTTGCCAGCTCCCGAACTCCCGCCCGCTTTCGAGCTACCGCTGGTGGTGGTGCTTGCCTTCTGGGAGACAGCAGAGGCAGGAGGCGTGGGAGGCAGCGGCGGCGGCGGCGCTTGGGTGTGCAACGACGCGGCGAGGGCCAAACTGCTTAGAAGACCAGACATGGGCGACAATCAAGCACAATCAGAGGGGAAGAGCAAGTAATCCGGCTGCCATTCGAGAGGAATTTCACGCCGGGTTTGTTGTCAACCGCCGAATGTCCGCCACCTGGGCGGCTTTCGGTCAACGCAGGCTACAGGAAACGGTCGCCGCCGCCCCCGTCGCCGAGTCGTTCGCCGGGGGATTCCCGGAACCGTCGTCGATCGAGCAGCCCACCGATGCCGAGGCGTCGCCTGAGCTCTGGGCGCTCACCATGAGGCCCTGAGCCCCCACCGATGGCAGTTGCACGGTGTAGGGCAACGGAACATCCACACGGTGCGTCCGTTGCCCGCCCACCACTAGATCCACCGAGCTGGCCGGGGTCGTGCCGGTGACGGTGACGGTGACCGGCCCCCCTGAGGGGGCGGCCGCTGGCGGCGGCGTAGTGGTGGCCGAGGTGGTGGCGGCCGAGGTGGGTGGCGGCGACGGTGTCAGCCCGCCGGAACCGCCGACCTGGACCAGGACGAAGGCGGCGATGACGATGAAGACGAACAGCAGTATGATGACCCGTCCCGCCGTCGAGGATCTCACGGGGCGCTTTCGACCAAGGCCTCGGCGATCTGCACGGCGTTGAGGGCCGCCCCCTTGCGGAGGTTGTCGCCCGAGACCCACAGGGCCAGGCCCCGGCCGTCGTCGCGACTGCGGTCGGGGCGGATGCGCCCGACCAGACACGGGTCGATGCCGGCCGCGGCCAGCGGGGTGGGCACGTCGACCAGGCGGACGCCGGCCGCCCCGGTGAGCAGGGCGGTGGCCCGCTGCGGGGAGAGGGGACGGTCGAAGCCGGCGTTGAGAGCCAGGGAGTGGCCGGTGAAGACGGGAACTCGTACACAGGTGACGGAGACGGCAAGATCCGCTATCCCGAGGATCTTGCGGCTCTCGTCGCGCAGCTTGTGCTCCTCGCTGGTCTCGTCGTCCACGAAGGTGCCGGCATGGGGGATGACGTTGAAGGCGACAGGTTGAGGGAATTGCGTCGTCGGGGGATATTCCAGGGCCGAACCGTCGAAGGTGAGGGCGGCCGCCTTGTCCCCGACGGCCCGGATCTGGTCGTCCAGCTCCGCCACCCCGGCCAGCCCCGCGCCCGACACGGCCTGGTAGGTCGAGGCGACCAGGCTGCGCAGGCCGGCCTCGGCGTGGAGGGGTGCGAGGACCGGCATGCAGACCATCGTCGTGCAGTTCGGGTTGGCCACGATGCCCTTGGGGAGGCGGCTCAGCTCACCGGCGTTGACCTCGGGGACCACGAGGGGCACGCCGGGATCCATCCGCCACGCCGAGGAGTTGTCGATGACGATCGCCCCCGCCTCCGCCACCAGCGGCGCCCACTCCTTCGATGCCCCTGCGCCCATGGAGAACAGGGCGATGTCCACACCGCGGTGATCGGCCTCCGCCACATCCTCGACGACGATGCCGTCGAGCTGGCGCCCGGCGGAGCGGGCGGACGCGAACAGCCGCAGAGCGGACACGTCGAGCCCTGACCTTTGGGCGAGCACGGTTCGCATGACCCCGCCGACCTGGCCGGTGGCACCGTAGATGCCGACCGTGACCGCCACTCAGTTGCCCTCCAGCTCGAACGCCCGGTGCAGAGCGACGACGGCCCGTTCCATCACGTGGGCCCGCACCACGCAGGTCAGGCGGATCGAGGACGTGGAGATCATCTCGATGTTGATGCCCTCGGCGGCCAGGACCTCGAACATGGTGGCCGACACCCCCGGGTTGGTCTTCATGCCCGCCCCGATGATCGATACGGTGGCGATGTCGGGGTCGGCGCTGACGGCCTGGGCGTGGAGCTCGGGTTGGAGCCCGGTGACAACGGCCAGCGCCGCTTCCAGGTCCTCGTGGGGGGCGGTGAAGGAGATGTCGGTGCACCCGTCGCTCGACACGTTCTGCTCGATCATGTCCACGTTGATGGAGCGGTCGGCCAGACCCCGGAACAACCGGGCGGCGATGCCGGGGTGATCGGGCACGCCCGCGACGGTCAGCTTGGCCTCGGATCGATCCGAGATCACCGCCGAGATGATGGCCTGCTCCATGGTTGGGTCCTCCTCGTCGATCCACGTGCCCTGCTCCCAGGTGAAGGCCGAGCGGACGTGCAGGGCCACACCGTGGTTGCGGGCGAACTCCACCGAACGCATGGCCGGCTTGGGACAGCCGGAGGCGTTCATCTCCAGCATCTCCTCGAAGCTGACCCGGCGCAGCCGGCGGGCCTCGGGCACCACCCGGGGGTCGGCGCTGAACACGCCGGACACATCGGTGTAGATCTCACAGGCGTCGGCCTTGAGCGCCTGGGCCAGGGCCACCGCCGTGGTGTCGGTCCCTCCCCGCCCGAGGAAGGTCACGTCCCGGTCCGTCGACACCCCCTGCGATCCGCCCACCACCGGTACCCGGCCGGCGTCGAGGCAGGACTGGATGCGCTCGGGGTGGACACGCAGGATCTTGGCCCGGGTGTGGTCGGTGTCGGTCAAGATGCCGGCCTGGCTGCCGGTGAAGCTCTCCGACGGCACCCCGGCGTCGTTGAGGGCCATGCACAGCAGGGCCATGGCCTTGCGCTCGCCGGCGGTGATGAGCATGTCCAGCTCCCGGCCGGGGCGGGTGGTGGCGACCTGGGCGGCCAGGTGGAGCAACTCATCGGTCTCCTTGCCCATGGCCGAGACCGCCACCACCACCTGATCGCCGCGGCGGACCTGGCGGGCGATGTAATCGGCGACCGTCCGCATGCGGTCGGCATCGGCGACCGAGGTGCCGCCGAACTTTTGCACGAGCAACGCCACGAGGGGCCAGGCTACCAGCGGCTCCGTCCGCTCCCGTGGCCTGATCGACGCCCGGACCTTCGGCTACTTTGGGCGGCCGTGCCCTCAGACAAGCGTGCCCGTCAGCGAGCCGGCCGGGAAGCACGGATGGCGGAGCTGCGCCGGGCCCAGAAGCGCCGGCGCGATCTTCGTCGCTACGGCGTGGTCGGCGTGGCCGTTGTCATAGCCCTGGCCCTGGCCGGCCTGACCAGCGGGGTCTTCAGCAACGGGTCGTCGAAGACGAAGACCGTCACCGCCCCCGCCACCCTGAGCCCCACGCCGGGCCAGCTCACGCCGGCCGCCGCCGCTCAGCTCAACGTGGTCGCCGCCCCGCCGGTGAGCCCGGCGTGCACCGCCGCTCCTCCGGCCCCCACCGGGCCCACCACGACCGTGCCGGCCAAGGGCAAGGCGGTGGCCACCATCGCCGCTCCCGGCCCCCTGCCCTTCCCCGCCCTCGACGGTTCGGCGCCGCACTACACCAAGTTCACCGCCGCCCCACCGTTCTGCCTCGACGGGACCAAGAACTACACGGCAACGATCACCACCGACCTCGGGCCCGTCACCGTCCAGCTGCTGGCGGCCAATGCGCCCCTCGCGGTCAACAACTTCGTGTACCTGGCCGGCTACCACTACTTCGACGGGATCGTCTTTCACCGGGTGGTCAAGGGATTCGTCGATCAGGGCGGCGACCCGACCGGGACCGGGAGCGGCAACCCCGGCTATCAGTTCGCCGACGAGCTGCCCAAGAGCCCCGATGCCTATGACGCCGGCGCTCTGGCCATGGCCAACTCGGGCGCCAACACCAATGGCAGCCAGTTCTTCATGGTCGTGGGCCAGGGGGGCAAGCAGCTGACCCCGCCGAGCTACTCCATGTTCGGCCAGGTCACCAACGGCATCAACATCATCAACAAGATCAACGCCGACGGCTCCAGCGATTCGGCCGGGACACCCGCCGTGCTCCACCGCATCACGTCGGTGACGATCCAGGTGGCCAGCCCTCCCCCGCCCCCCACGACCACCACGGCGCCGGCCACCACGGCGCCGGCCACCACCGCTCCGACGACCGCGGCGCCGACCACGACGACTCCGCCGACCAGCCCCACCACCCCGCCGGCCAGCAGCCCACCGAGCAGCTGACCCGATCCGCACCCTGCGAGAGGACGTCTTTCCCATGCCCAGCCCCTGCCCCGCCCCCGACGGCTCCAGCCCCGTGCAGCAGACCTTCAGCGGCCGGCCCCCGATGTGCATCGACCCGGCCAAGCGGTACGGGGCGGAGATGGTGACCACCATGGGGGCCCTGTCGATCGCCCTGGACCCGATCGGCGCCCCCAACACGGTCAACAACTTCGTCTTCCTGGGCCGCTACCACTACTTCGACGGCATCGTGTTCCACCGGGTGATCCCCGGCTTCGTCCTCCAGGGCGGCGACCCGACCGGGACCGGCACCGGTGGCCCCGGTTACCGCTTCGACGACGAGCTGCCCAAGCCCGGTCGCTACGAGCTGGGCTCCCTGGCCATGGCCAACGCCGGGTCCAACACCAACGGCAGCCAGTTCTTCGTCATCAGCGGCCCGCAGGGCATGCAGCTGCCACCGAAGTACTCGCTGTTCGGCAAGGTCGTCAACGGCCTCGACGTGGTGGCCGCCATCGACGCCATCGGCACCTCGTCGGGCAAGCCAAAGGAGAAGGTCACCATCACGTCGGTGACGATCTCCGAGTCGGACTGACCTCCCGGGTCCTCACGACGTCGAGGCGGCGGAGGTGAGGGCCTCGATCCCCGCCGGGCGGCCGTCGACGTAGACGGTCACCCCGCCGACGCCCGCAGTCCTCCACGTCCCGTCGGGATCCCGGATGAGGGCGGTGCGCTCGTCGATGGCCGCTATCCGGAGGTGGCCGGTGGCCAACTCCACCGTCCGCTCGGCCTTCTCCTGGGACCAGGTGTCGTAGTGGGGCAGGAGGGCGAGATGGTCGATCAGGCCCAGGCCGAGGGTCAGGGCCCCGCCGCGCGGATCGACCATGGGGTCGCCGAGCACCATGGCGCCGGCGGAGGATCCGGCGATCACCGCGCCGCCGGCCCAGGCCTGAGCGAGGGCCGACCACACGGCGGTGTCCTTGAGCACCGACCGCAGGTGGAGCGGTGAACCGGTGCCCAGGTACACGAATCCGGCCTCAGCAACCACGGAAGCCGCCTCCGCCTCGTCGGCCTCGGGTCGGGCCAGGACCATCAGGCCCCGCACCGTGGCCCCGAACCGGGCGAACCAGGCCGTGGCCGCCTCCACCTGGCGGGCCGGGTGCTCGTAGGCGGCGGCGGTGGGCAGGACCACCACCTCGGGGCGGCCGGCGGCCTCCCACAGCTCCTGGTCGAACGTGCACCCGTCGGTCCACTCGGCGCCTCCCACCAGGCACAGCGGTCCCGGCGGGGTGGCGGGGTTGGGGTTGGCTTCGCTCATGACCGGTCTCGATTGCGGGCTCGGGGCCGGGCCACGCCGGCCAGGCACGGGATGGGGAGACTAGCGGCGACCCGGACGGAGAACCGGGCCACGTCGGTGAGGTCCAAGTCGGTGTGCCGGCAGGAACCGATCAGGTCCTGGTCCAGCCGGCAACCTCCGACCAGGCGCCGTTCGAAGGGGGTGGCCAGGGATTGGGCCATGGCCGTGAAGCCGGTGGCCCGGATGTGCTCGAGGGTCAGGAGCTGGCCAGATGGGGCCAACCACCGTCCGATCGCCTCCAGCATGGGCTCGAGGGCCTCGACGGTGCAGAGGGTGAGGACGGTGACGACGGTGTCGAAGGACGCCGGCGGGAAGGTGTCGGCGTGCAACGGCCCGGCGATCAGGCGGACGTCGCCCAGCGGACCGGGCGGTCCGCCCGCCTCCGAGGGGGCGCTGATCCACACCTGGGCGGGGGCGGGCCCACCGGAGACGACGGTCAGATCGCTCACCTGGCCGCTCGGCAACAGGGCCCGGTTGGCCTGAGGGCGCAGGCTGAGGTCGAGGACCCGCCCGCTGGCCCGGGCGAGTAGGCGCCGGCGGTGCTCGACGAAGGCGGGATCCTCCCGGTACGGGCGGACGCGCTCCTGGGCGGCGGCAACGAGACAGCGCCTGGGCATGGCCCGCTCACGGTAGCCGCACCCGCCGGGCCGCCGGAGACAGGGCCTCCGGAGACAGGGCCGCCGGACCCGGGAGGGGGGCGGACGCCTCGACGGCGCCGGAATCGGCGTCGGGTCGGCGTCCACTCCTCCCTGGATGGGGTCCCCTTCTCCGGGACACCGACATGGTATCGGGGCCGGCGCCGGCGCGTCTCGGGCCGTGCCAGGATGGGCAAATCGCCTCCTCCCCCGACGGCCCCGCCCCCTATGGCCCCGCCCCTGACCGGGCCGGCCCGTCGGCGTCCGCCCCCGATCGCCCGTGGGTGATGCGGACCTACTCGGGACATTCGACGGCCCGGGCCTCCAACGTCCTCTACCGGACGAACCTGGCCAAGGGCCAGACCGGCCTGTCGGTGGCGTTCGACCTGCCCACCCAGCTCGGCTACGACCCCGACGACCCCCAGGCCGCCGGCGAGGTCGGCAAGGTCGGCGTCCCCATCGTCCACCGCGGCCACATGGCCCAGCTCATGGACGGCATCCCCCTCGAGCGGATGAACACCTCCATGACCATCAACGCCACCGCAGCCTGGCTCCTGGCCCTGTACGTGGCCCATGCCAGCGACACCGGGGTGGCCACCGAGGCGCTGACCGGCACCGTGCAGAACGACATCGTCAAGGAGTACCTGTCCCGGGGGACCTACATCTTCGGGCCCGAGGTCAGCCGCCGTCTCACCGTCGACACCATCACCTGGTCGGTGACCCACGCCCCCCGGTGGAACCCGATCAACGTGTGCAGCTACCACCTCCAGGAGGCGGGAGCGACCCCGGTCCAGGAGCTGGCCTACGCTCTGGCCACCGCCGTCAGCGTCCTCGACGGTGTCCGTGAGTCCGGCCAGGTCGGCCCCGACGAGATGACCGGGGTGGTGGGACGGATCTCCTTCTTCTGCAACTCCGGCATCCGCTTCGTCGAGGAGGTCTGCAAGCAGCGGGCGTTCACCGCCATGTGGGATCGCATCTGCGCCGAGCGGTACGGCGTGACCGACCCCAAGGCCCGCCGGTTCCGCTACGGCGTGCAGGTCAACTCCCTCGGCCTCACCGAGCAGCAGCCGGAGAACAACATCCCCCGGATCGTCCTCGAGACCCTCGGGGTCACCCTGTCGAGGGACGCCCGGGCCCGGGCCATCCAGCTGCCGGCGTGGAACGAGGCCCTCGGCCTCCCCCACCCCTGGGACCAGCAGTGGGCGCTGCGGATCCAGCAGATCCTGGCCTTCGAGACGGACCTGCTCTCCTATGGGGACATCTTCGCCGGCTCCCATGTCATCGAGGGGCGGACGGCCGAGCTGATGGAGGAGGCGGGCGCCGAGCTGGCCCGCATCATGGACCTCGGGGGCGCCTTTGCCGCCGTCGATGAGATGAAGCGGGCCCTGGTGGCCAGCCAGTCGGCTCGCACCGCCCGCATCGAGGCCGGGGAGCAGACGGTGGTGGGCGTGAACCGCTTCGAGACCACGGCGCCGTCCCCGCTCGGCGGTGACGGGTCCATCCTGCGCGTCGACCCGGCCGTCGAGGCGGAGCTGATCGCCGATGTGGTGGCCTGGCGCCAGCATCGGGACGGGGACGCGGTGGCCCGGGCCGTCGATGAGCTCCGCCGGGTGGCGGCCGGAACCGAGAACCTGATGCCGGCGACCGTGGCCCTGGCCCGGGCCGGGGGCACGACCGGCGAGTGGGCCGGCACCCTGCGCCAGGTGTGGGGCGAGTACCGGGCTCCGACCGGGGTCGGGGGCGGCGACGGGATCGTGGCGGCCGGCCCCATGGCCGCGGCGGCGGCCAAGGTGGCCACCCTGGCCCGCCGCCGGGGTGGACCCCCCCGGCTGCTGGTGGCCAAACCGGGTCTGGACGGGCACTCCAACGGGGCCGAGCAGATCGCGGTGGGGGCGCGCAATGCCGGCTTCGAGGTGATCTACCAAGGCATCCGCCAGACGCCGGCCATGATCGTGGCCACCGCCCGGGACGAGGACGTGGACGTCATCGGCCTGTCCATCCTGTCCGGCTCCCATCTGGCCCTCGTACCCGAGATCCTGGCCGGACTGCGGAGCGAGGGGGTCACCGCCCCCGTCGTCGTCGGGGGCATCATCCCCCCCGGCGACGCCGCCTGGCTGGCCGCCGAGGGGGTGGCGGCCGTCTACACCCCGAAGGACTTCGAGCTGGCTCGGATCATGGCCGACCTGGCCGACCTGGTGGCCTCCCACCAGCCCGCCTGAGATCCCTCCGCCCTCGGTTACGAGCCCGTCGCCACCAGGTGGACGGTGCCGATGGCCAGCCCGGGGGTGAATGCCTGGGTCCCGAATGCCTTGTTCAGGGCGGTGGCGGCCACGCTTGTCAGTTCCGCGACGGTGCCGTCGAGGGTGACGCCACTGCCGGTGGGCTGGACCTGCAGCTTGCTGCCGTCGAGGAAGAAGAGAGGGACGCCGATCTTGCCGTTGACGGTGCCGGTCAGGACCGAGTCGCCGGGGTCGACCACGAAGTTCGACAAGGACACCGACGGGGCGCTTCCCCCCGGGGCGGCCGGCCCGATGGTGATCCCGCTGCCCTCGTGGTTGATGGTGCCGACGATGAAGCCGGGCGAGAAGCCGCGGTCGGAGTGCAGGGCCGCGAAGCCCGAGGTGATGGGGAAGGTGACGGCGCCGGGCCCGGCCGCGGTGGCCGAACCGGTCGGGGTCAGGCCCAGACCGGCCGAGGCCAGGGTGGAGGCCACCGCCGGTTCGACCGTCAGCGTCGTCGAGGTGCCACGCGGGCTGGGGATGGCGGTGACGCGGTCCTTGGAGGCGTTGTAGGTGGTGGGCGAGCCCGAGGCGACGACCTCGACCTGACCGAGGGGCATGCCGGCGGTGATTGCCGTGGTCGCGAACGCCTGGTTGAGAGCGCCGGCCGCCGTCTGGGTCAGCTTGGCCACCGTGCCGGCGAGGACGACCTGGCCCACGTCGTTGACCATGGCGGTGACCTTGGTGCCGTCGAGGGAGAGGAGGGGCACGCCGATCTTGCCGTTGACGGTGGCCGTGAGCACCGAGTTGCCGGGGTCGACGACGAAGTCGGTCAGGTGGACCGTGGCGGCGACGCCCATCAGGTCGAGGCCGCTGCCGGCGTGGTCGAGGGACCCGTCGATCCAGCCCGGCTTGGCGTCGTGGCGGGAGTGGACCTCGGCGTAGCCGGACGTGATCGGGAAGTTGACGACCGATCCCTGCTGGCGGGCCTGCCCGGTGGCAACCAGCGACACGCCGAGTGAGGTGAGGGCCGACGCCGTCCCCGGGTCGATGGTGACCGAGGTGGCCTGCCCGCCCACCGACGGCAGGACGGTGACCATGTCGGGCGCATCGGGGGCAACGGCTCCGGTCTTGGAGAAGTTGCAGCCGGCGGTCACCAGGCCGAGGGCGAGCATGGCGGCGACCCCGGTGACCATCTGTCTCGTTCTGCGCATCCCAAGATTCACCTCGACCGGCTGCACCTCTGTCAAGTTGGCGACCGGCCCGGCCGCCCTCCGGGAGCGGACCCACCGTCTCTCCCCAGGGGCCTCCAGCTCCATCCACAGGTTTGTCCCCAGGTAGGGGAAAAGTCCCTCAGGTTGCCCACAGGTTTGCCACTGCCCGGCGCTGGGAGGGGATCAAGGCTGGTCGCGAGGCCACATGGCGAAGCTGCGGTCGGCCGGACCGCCGCCGGCGTACTGGGGGTACAGCCCGGCGAAGAGGGCCCGGCACGACTCGCTCCACTCCAGGGCGGCGGGGTCGGTGAGGCGGCGGTGGACGGCCAGGATGCCCCCCTCGTAGACGCGGTACTCGGCCCAGCTGCCGGGGAAGTCCTTGACGCTGCCCACCTCGGCGAACGGGACGTCCCCCGTCGCCGCGAACCGTCGCACCCGGTTGCGGTGGGTGTGGCCGGAGAAGTACCCGGCGATCGCCGGCCGTCGGGCGACGAGGTCGACGAGGGCCTCGGAGTCGGCCGCGTCCAGGTGGGACGCGGCGCCCATCCAGTCGTCGGCACCCGGCTCGAAGCAGGGATGGTGGCCGAAGACCAGCACCGGCCGATCGGCGGAGGCGGCCAGGTCGTCCAGCCAGGCCTGTTGCTCGGCGTCGAGGGAGCCCCCGCCCTCACCCGGGCGGGACGTGTCCACCACGGCCAGGACGGCTCCGGGGACGACCACCGCTTCGTGGGGAGGGGAGCGGAAGGCGGCGAAGGTGGCCCGGTTGTCGTGGTTGCCCCGGGTCACGATGAGCCGCCCGCCGAACGTGGGCCGGTAACACGCCTCGAACGCCTCGTACTCCTCGCTCAGGCCGACGGTGGTGACGTCACCTTTGATGACGACCGCGGTCGGATCGAACGGGGCCATCTCCGCCACCGCCGCCGTGTTCATCAGCAGCGGGTATGGAGGGGCCCCGGGAGGGGAGGTCAGCACCGGCCCCAGGTTCATGTCGATCAGCAGCCCACACTCGGTCTCCCCGAAGTGGAGGTCGTTGACCGCGGTCACCGTGGCCAGCAGCTCGCCGCCGGGGCGGGGCAGGGTCCGCCAGGTCACGTCGCCGTCGCGGTAGTCGGTGTCGGGCACCAGCCCGTCGCGCACCGTTACCTTCGTCCCGTCGAAGATGACCGCCTCGTCGTCGGCGACGGTCCAGACCTCTGGTGCCACCCCGTCAGCCGAGCGGACGGACCCAGGGGCGGTTGCGCCTGGCGGCGACGGGCCGGACCCACCACCGCCCGGAGAACCGCCACGGGTGGGGCCCGGTGGGGCCCGGTTCGGGCGCCACCGGTCGAGGCCAGAGGACCTCGACGGCGGCGAGGATGGCAGCCACCTCGGCCTCCGTGGGCGTGCCCCCGGACGTGACGGTGAGGCCAGCAGAGCCGGTGACGCCGGACGGGCTCACAGGGGCACGTTCCCGTGCTTGCGGCGAGGCAGCTCCTCGCGCTTGGTGCGCAAAAGGTCGAGGCTGCGGGCCAGCACCTTGCGGGTGTCGGCCGGGTCGATGACGTCGTCGATGTAGCCCCGCTCGGCCGCCAGGTAGGGGTTGGCGAAGCGCTCGGTGTACTCCTCGACCAGCTCGGCCCGGCGCGACGCGGGGTCGGCGGACTCGGCCAGCTCCCGGCGGTAGACGATGTCGACGGCCCCCTGGGGGCCCATCACCGCCAGCTCGGCGGACGGCCAGGCGTAGGCCAGGTCGGCGCCGATGGACTTGGAGTTCATGACCACGTAGGCACCCCCGTAGGCCTTGCGAGTGATGATCTGGATGCGGGGCACGGTCGACTCGCAGTAGGCGTAGAGCAGCTTGGCGCCGTGACGGATGATGCCCCCGTATTCCTGGTCGGTGCCGGGCATGAAGCCGGGAACGTCGACGAAGGTGACCAGGGGGATGTTGAAGCTGTCGCAGGTCCGCACGAAGCGGGCCCCTTTTTCCGAGCTCTCGATGTCGAGGACGCCGGCGAGCACCTGGGGCTGGTTGCCGACGATGCCCACCACGTGGCCGTCGATGCGGGCGAAGCCGCACACCAGGCTGAGGGCCCACATCGAGTGGTATTCGACGAAGTCCCCGTCGTCGACGACGGCGGCAATGACCTGCTTCATGTCGTAGGGCTGGTTGGGGCTGGCCGGGATCAGCGCCGAGCACTCGGGGGTGGAGCGCTCGGGGTCGTCACCGCTCTCCATCCGCGGCGGCTCCTCCATGTTGTTGGAGGGAAGGAAGCTGATCAGGTCGCGCACGTCGTCGAGGCAGGCCTTCTCGTCGGCGGAGACGAACGTGGCCACCCCGGACTTGGTGGCGTGGGTGATGGCCCCGCCGAGCTGCTCGAGGGTCACCTCCTCGCCGGTGACGGTCTTGACCACATCGGGACCGGTGATGAACATCTGCGACGTCTCGCGGACCATGAAGATGAAGTCGGTCATAGCCGGGCTGTAGACCGCCCCGCCGGCGCAGCTACCCATGACCACGCTGATCTGGGGGACGACGCCCGAGGCATCGACGTTGCGCTTGAAGATCCCACCGAAGTAGTGGAGGCCGACGACACCTTCCTGGACCCGGGCCCCGCCGCCGTCGTTGATGCCGATCATCGGGACCCCCAGGCGCGACGAGAGGTCCATGATCTTGTGGACCTTCTCGCCGAACACCTCCCCCAGCGATCCCCCCGAGACGGTGAAGTCCTGGCTGAACAGGCACACCTTGCGTCCCTCGATGGTCCCGAACCCGGTGATGACCCCGTCGGTGTAGGGCCGCTTGTCCTCGGGCGTGCCCGCGACTCGGGTCCGGGCCAGCATGTCGAGCTCGGAGAACGAATCGTCGTCGAGGAGGTAGTCGATGCGCTCCCGGGCCGTCATCTTGCCCTTGGCGTGCTGGCGCTCGACGGCGTGGGGCGACCCGGCGTGAAGGGCCGCCTCCCGGCGTTCGGCCAGCTGCGAGAGCCGTTCGGTCATCGGATGCTCGGACACGGACGCGAGGGTATCCGCGCCTCGCTCGCCGTCGCCCCTGCGCCGGGCGGCAAACTGGCCCGGTGGCCACCCCCCGTACCCCGCCGGCGACACGGTGGCGGTTCCCCCAAGGGCCCGAGGAGATCGCCCGCTGCACCGGCGACACCGAGGTGGTCGCCATCGGCGCCGACCTCGAACCCGGAACGGTGCTGGCGGCCTATCAGGCGGGGATATTCCCCATGCCCTGGCGAGCAAGGAAGATCGCCTGGTGGTCACCAGACCCTCGCGGCATCCTGCCCCTCGACAGCCTCAGGATCAGCCGGTCCCTACGCAAGGCCATCCCCCATTTCGAGATCCGCATCGACTCCGCCTTCGAGGACGTCATCGCCGCCTGCGCCGGGCCGTCCCGCACCGGCGCCTGGATCGACAAGGGCGTGCGGCGGGCCTACACCCGCCTCCACCGTGACGGCTGGGCCCACAGCGTCGAGGCGTGGGCCGACGGCGAGCTGGCCGGCGGGCTCTACGGGCTGGCCATCGGCGGACTCTTCGCCGGTGAATCGATGTTCCACCGCCGCACCGATGCCTCCAAGGTGGCCCTCGTCGGCCTGGTCGAGCGCCTGCGGTCCGGGGGCGCCACCCTCCTCGACGTGCAGTGGCTCACCCCTCACCTGGCCTCGCTCGGAGCCGTGGAGGTGGCGAGGCCCCGCTACCACGATCTGCTCGCCGCCGCCGTCGCCCAACCCCAGATGACGACGTTCGCCTAGAAGAGGCGGTAGTAGCGCTCCGGACCGGAGGTGGCCACCTCGTCCGCCCACGACGTCCCGTAGACCTCGCTGGCGTCCTGGAGCAGGTCGGTGGCGTGGCCCGGCTCCGTCGTCGACAATGTCCACGCCTGGCGCTTGTAGGTCCAGTTGTCCGGGTCCAGCTCGTGGGCTTGGCGGAACCACCCGACGGCGGCCTCCGTCTCCCCGGTCCGCCACAGGTGCTGGCCCAGCTCGAAGCACGCCGCCGCCCGGGCCTGAGCGTCGCTGCGACCGCCGCTTTGGTTGACGACCTCCTCGGGGTCCAGGGCGAACCGGCTCTCGGCCCCGTTGGTCACCCAGTCCCGGAGGGCGGCGACGTAGGTGTCGTGGTCGGTGTGGGCTATGCGCTGGGCCACGGCGATCTGCTCGCCCAGCTTGCCCATCTCGGGGGTGACCTCGACGGCGGCCAGGGCCGAGGCCTGCACATGGGCGGCGTGGGCCGGCCGCACGATCATGCCGGCCTCGTCGATCCACACCGCGTTGGGCACGTTGACGAACCCGAGCAGCTCATCGGTGACGTGGGCGGGGTCGATCAGCGACGGGTGCCGGGCGCCGGCCTTCTCGATCCACGGGCGGACCGCAGCGGGTCCACCGGTGTCGAGGGCGACGGTG
The DNA here is from genome assembly GCA_051000755.1 of Acidimicrobiales bacterium. GTDB lineage: Bacteria > Actinomycetota > Acidimicrobiia > Acidimicrobiales > Palsa-688 > JALZAH01. Next base: position 15,674 of record JBPCNZ010000089.1, read on the forward strand.
ACCACCTCGAGGCCCTGGGGGTGCAACTCGTCTCGCAACGTCTGCCACACGGGCAGATCAGCCCGGCAGCCTCACCACGAGGCCCAGGCGTTCACGACCACCTTGGAGCCGCGCAACGAGGATAGGGAGAATGGCCTCCCCTCCAGGTCATCGAGCACCACTTCGGGGACCTGGGCGGTGGCGAGGACCCGGCCCGTGACCGTCGCCGGCCCCAACGCCCACAGCCCGTGGACCTCGTCAGCGACCAGGGGCATGCCCAGCCGGCCGGCCACCACGGTGGCGTCGATGCGGCCCGGTGCGGTCCGGGCCTCGGCCGGCAGCGGCACGCACACGTCACCCAAGCATGCCCCTTCGGCCTTGATGGTCCACCCGGTCCGGGCCGCCAGCTCTCCCGCATCGACATCGAGGCGGTCCAGAAGCATGGGCGAAGGCTACCGGCCTGCCAGGCTCCGGGCCCGGCGGGCGATGGCGGCGGCGTCGAGGCGTTCGGCCACCTCGTCGAACGCATCGGTGGGGCCGGCCCAATGCAGGGAGGTGACGTCGTCGATCACGGGAGGATCGGTCCGCAGGGTGGCCAGGTCCTTGAACAGCAGGGCCTCGGGCCGGTGGGCGGCGAGGGTCACCGCCAGCTTCGGGCCGCCCCGCACCGACACCTCCCACTGGCCGGGGGCGTCGGGGATGTCCTCGAGGTGGCCGTAGTGGGCGAGAAGGACGGCAGCCGACTTGGGACCCCACCCGTTGAGCCCCGGGAAGCCGTCGGCGCTGTCACCCACCAACGCCAGGTAATCGGGGATCGAGGCCGGGTTCACGCCGAACTTGGTCCGGACGCCGTCCTCGTCGATCAGGCGTTGCTGGCGCCGGTCGAACTGCACCACCCGCTGGCCCGCCACGCACTGGGCCAGGTCCTTGTCCGGGGTGCAGATGACGACCCGCCCGACCCGCTCGTCGGCGGCGGCCACCTTGGCCGCGCTGGCCATGGCGTCGTCGGCCTCCCAGGCGACCATCGGCCACACTGTGACCCCCATGGCCTGCAGGGCCAGCTCCAGCACCCCGAACTGGCCGTAGAGGAGGGGGTCGACGCCGGCCCCGGTCTTGTAGCCGGGCCACATCCCGTTGCGGAACGACTCGATCACATGATCGGTGGCCACGCCCACATGGGTGGCCCCGTCGTCGATCATCGAGAGCACCGACGACAGCACGCCCCGCACGGCGCCGACCTCGTGTCCGTCGGCGGTCACATGGGACGGCACGCCGAAGAAGTGGCGGAACAACTCGTAGGTGCCGTCGAGCAGGTGCACGTCCATGGCCAGCAGTGTCGCCGATCGGACCCCGGCCCGGCGGCGCCGGTGCGGATTCTGGTCGACGGATTGAACCGATCTACCGGTTCACGCCGCGTCGCTCCGAGGGAAGACAATTCCCTCCGGTGCCCATGGCGCCCGTCGTTACCCTGGACCGGTGGGAAAAGCCCGGGCCTGCGTGCTCCTCGTGTTCTTCGGGCTGGGAACCCTCTCCGCCGCCTGGGCGTCGAGGATCCCCGCGGTCAAAGCCGCCCTCCATCTCTCCTCTCCGGCCCTGGGTCTCGCTCTTCTCGGCGCCGCCGCGGGGCTGGTGGCGGCCACGCCGATCGCCGGCGTGGCCCTCCGCTACCTGCGGCCGCGGGTGGTCATGGCCGCCGGCCTGGTGCCCTTCACCGTCGCCCTGCCCCTGGTGGCGGTCGTCTCCTCCGCCACCCAGTTGTTCGCCGTGCTGTTCGTGTGGGGGCTGGGCGGGGGTCTGATCGACGTGGCCATGAACACCGAAGCCGTCGCCGTCGAAGCCGCCGGCGGTCGGAGGATGATGTCGAGCTTCCACGCCGCCTACAGCGTGGGCGGGTTGGCCGGGGCCGGCACCGGGGCCCTGGCCGCGGCGGGCGGGGTGGGGGTGGGGCTGGCACCTGGCGGTGGCCTCGGCCGTCGTGGCCGTCAGCGGCGCCGGCGCCCTGATCGCCCTGCCCGCCACCAGCGCTCCCCGCCTCGATCACCGCCAAAGGACGGACCGGGCCCGCCGCCTCCCGGCGCCGTCGTTCCCGCTGGTGGCCCTGGCCGTGGTGGCCTTCGGGACCTTCCTGGCCGAAGGGGCGACCAATGACTGGTCCGCCGTGTACCTGCACGGCAACCTCGGAGCCTCCCCCGGTTTGGCGGCCACCGGCTACACCATCTTCGCGGTGACGATGACCGTGGGCCGCCTCTTCGGCGACCGGGCCGCGGCCCGTTGGGGCGCGGTCCGCCTGGTGCGGGTGGCCACCGGGGTGGCGGCCGCGGGGTTCGCCCTCACCCTGGTCATCGGCGATCGGGCCGTCGGCCTGGTCGGCTTCGGCCTCCTCGGTCTGGGCCTGGCGACGGTCGTACCCCTCGTGCTCAGCTCCGCCGCCCGCCTCGGCGCGGCGGGCCCCTCCCTGGCCCTGGTCACATCGTGCGGCTACACCGGGCTGGTCGCCGGTCCCGCGCTCATCGGGGGCCTGGCCGGGGCCGTCGGCCTCCCCACGGCCCTGATCGTGGTGGTCGTCGTGTGTGTGGTCACCGCCTCCCTGGCGGGAGTGCTGACCGATCCGTCACCGGACCGGCGGGGCGACGGGCCACCCGCCGGCCCCCCGATCCGAGAGGGGACGCTCATCCCGTAATGGCTTCCAACTCCTGGCTGCTCTGCGACTACGGCGAGGTCCTGTGCCTGCCTCCTCAGGCGGCGGACGTGGCCGCCCTGGTCGAGGTGAGCGGCCTGAGCGCCGAATCGTTCGACGAGATCTACTGGCGACGACGTCTCGAGTACGACCGGGGCGACCTCACCGCCGCGGAGTTCTGGGCGTCTGCACTCGGCGGCCCTGTGCCGAGCGACCATCTGGCCGCCCTCGTCGACGTCGACATCCGGGGCTGGGTCCATCCCTCCCCGGCTGCCCTCGAGGCCGCCGAGCGGGCCGCGGCTCGGGGCATGCGGCTGGCCGTGCTCTCCAACGCCCCCCACGAGGTGGCCGATGTCGTCGACAGCCTGGCGTGGCTGGCTCCGTTCTCCCCCCGGTTGTTCAGCGCCCGCCTGGGCGCCACCAAGCCCGATCCGTCCATCTACCGCCAGGCCCTCTGCGCCCTCGGCGCCGCCCCCGGCGACGTGTGGTTCGTCGACGACCGGGAGGCCAACGTGGCCGCCGCCTCCGCCCTCGGCATCAACGCCATCCACTACCGCGGTGATCCGGCGGTCATCGACGCCATCTCCCCGCCCGGGACCTGACCGCCGCCGAGGCCGCCGCCGACCCGGGGCGCCTCCACCCTGATCGCAGGGCTGCGAGGCCCCAGAAGGCCCGAGAAGGCCTGAACGAGAAACTTGGGGGCCGAATTTCCGCTCTATGCACAATCGTGCCCCCAGGTTTGCCGACCACCCCGACTGCCCCCAGGTTTGCCGACCGCCCCGACCGCCCCGACCGCCCCGACCGCCCCGACCGCAGACCACACCGCTCAGCGACAGTCCTGGCACAGCCCCATGACGTCGACCCGGTGGCTGATGGCCTGGAACCCCCGGTCCCGGCACAGGTCGCCGAGGTGGCGGTCGAGGCTGCGCTCGATGCCCGCCGACAGGGTGATGTCGACAACCTTCCCGCAGTTGGTGCAGCACAGGTGGTGGTGGTGCTCGGTGAAATCCTCGGCCAGCTCGAAGCGGGCGAACTCGTCGTTGGCCGCCACCCGCCGCACGATGCCGGCCGATTGCAGGTCGACCAGGTGCCGGTAGGCGGAGCTGCGGGGGAGCGAGGGGTTGAGATCGGCGATGTCACCGATGCTGACCGGATGACCGGCGTCGACCAGGAGGTCGACGATCGCCCGGCGGCCGGCGGTGTAGCGCTGATCGACCCGGCGCAGGCGCTCCTCGACGACGGGGTGGAGACCGTCGACCCCGGTTGTGGCTGCCGCCTTCACTCCCGTCTTCACTCCCTCATAGAAACAGATGGGGCCACCCTGGCGCAGGACTTGATCTGAGACTCAGTCTCAGACTAGGTTCGAGAGCAGTGTTCCCGCCACCGCCCCCCGCGCCGCCCCCCGCGACGACGTCGGCGCCACCTCGTCGGCGCCACCTCACCGCGATGGTCGCCGCCGCCGTGGCCGTGGCCGCCATGGCGGTGACAAGCGGCTGCGGGATCAGCGCCACGGCCGGCGCCACGGGCGGCGCCCACAGGGTCATCGAGGTGGTGGCCGCCGAGAACTTCTGGGGCAGCCTGGCATCCCAGGTTGGCGGCAGCCACGTGTCGGTGACGAGTCTCATCACCGACCCCAACGCCGACCCCCACAGCTACGAGCCCACGGCCTCCGACGGGCGGAGTGTGGCCATGGCCGCCATGGTGATCTTCAACGGCGTGGGCTACGACGGATGGGCCCCCAAGCTGCTCTCCGCCGACCCGGGCCCGCGGACGGTGCTCGACGTCGGCCATGTCCTGGGCCTGAAGGCCGGGGCCAACCCCCACCGCTGGTACGACCCGGGTGACGTCCGCACCGTGATTGCGGCCATGGCGGCGGACTACTCGAGGATCGATCACGCCGACGCCGGCTCCTTCTCAGCCCAGGCCGCCCAGCTGGACCAGGTGGGGCTGGCCCCCTACGTCCGCCTCGTCGCCCGGATCAAGGGCCGGTTCGCCGGGACGCCGGTCGGGGCCTCGGAGTCGATCTTCTCCCTCTTGGCGCCGGCGTTGGGCCTGAACCTGATCACGCCGGGCTCGTTCCTCAAGGCGATCAGCGAGGGGAGCGACGTGTCCGCCGCCGACAAGTCCACCATCGACGACCAGATCACCCATCACCGGATCAAGCTGTACGTCTACAACATCCAGAACACGACCCCTGACGTCAACGCCCAACTGGCCGAATGCCGGCGAGCAGGGATCCCGACGGCGACCATCACCGAGACCCTCACCCCGGCCCGTTCCTCCTTTCAGGCGTGGCAGACCCGCCAGCTCCAGGGCATCCTCGACGCCCTGGGCAGGACGGCCGGCCCATGACGTCAGGGCCACGGAGGGGCCAGCCATGACGGGGCCGGCAACCGCGCTACCGCAACCCGGCCCGACCCTGGAGGTCACCGGCGCCAGCACCAGCCTGGGCGGGCGGGTCATCTGGCACGACGTCAGCGTGGAGGTGGCGGCCGGGGAGTTCGTGGCCGTCCTCGGCCCCAATGGGGTGGGCAAATCCACCCTGATCAAGGCCATCCTCGGTCTCCTCCCGCTGACCGGAGGTCAGATCCGGGTGCTGGGCCGGCCCCCAGGTGAGTCCCGCCCCGAGGTCGGGTACCTGCCCCAGCGCCGCAGCTTCGACCCCGGCCTGCGGGTGAGGGGGGCCGACGTGGTCCGCCTCGGTCTCGAGGGCGCCCGGTGGGGCGTGCCTGTGCCGGGGAGCCGGTGGTTCTCCGAACGGCGGCGGGCCGAGCAGCGCCGCGTCGACGAGGTCATCGACCTGGTGGGGGCGACGGCCTATGCGTCCCGGCCCATCGGTCAGCTCTCGGGTGGCGAACAACAACGCCTCCTCATTGCCCAAGCTCTCGTGCAGAGACCCCGCCTGTTGCTGCTGGACGAACCCCTCGACAGCCTCGACCTGCCCAACCATGCGGCCGTCGCCGCCCTCATCTCGGGGATCAGCCGAGCCGAGAACGTGGCCGTCGTCATCGTCGCCCACGACGTCAACCCCATCGTCGGGTACCTGGCCCGCGTCATCTACCTGGGCCCGGGCGGAGCGGTGTCGGGACCGGTCTCGGAGGTCATCACCAGCGAGCAGTTGACCCGCCTCTACGGGACTCCGATCGAGGTGCTGGCGACCTCCGATGGGCGCCTGGTGGTAGTGGGCCAACCCGAGGCGCCGGCGGTGCACTCCGACCGCCACGCTCCATGACCGGAACTGCCGAATGACCAGCGTCCACCTGCGGTGGGATCTGGTGGCCGACGTGCAACAACTGTTGGCCTACCACTTCATGGTCAACGCCCTGCGGTCGGCGACGATCACCGCCGTGGTGGCCGGGATCGCCGGGTGGTTCATGGTCCTGCGCCGCCAGACCTTCGTGGGCCACACCCTGTCGGTGGTGTCGTTCCCCGGCGCCGCCGGGGCCCTCGTCGTGGGCGTGGCCAGTGGTTGGGGCTACTTCGGGTTGTGCATCGCCGCCGCCCTCGTCATCAGCGCCGTCCCCTATGCCGCCGACCGGCGGGGATTCTCGGGGGAACCGGCCGTGGTCGGTGTCATCCAGGCCTTCGCCCTGGGATGTGGCTTCTGGTTCTCCCACCTCTACCGGGGCTTCCTGTCCAGCACCCTCGACAACCTGCTGTTCGGGACGTTCCTGGGGGTGACCGACGACCAGGTCCTCGTCCTCGGCGCCGTGGCCGCCGCGGCCGTGGCCGCCCTGGGCATGATCGGCCGACCCCTGCTGTTCTCGTCCGTCGACCCCTCCGTCGCCGCCGGTCGGGGGGTGCCGGTGCGGGTGCTGTCCACGGCCTTCCTCGTCGTCCTGGCCGTCGCCGTGGCCGAGATCAGCCAGATCACGGGGGCCCTGCTCGTCTTCGCCCTGCTGGTCATGCCGCCGGCCGCGGCCCAGCAGCTCACGTCCCGGCCCTCGACCGGCCTGGCCCTCAGCGTGATCCTCGGCGTGGTCGTGGTGTGGCTGGGCGTCGGCGTGTCGTACTTCTCGGCGTATCCGACGGGGTTCTTCATCACCACCTTCGGGTTCATCGCCTACGTCGGCGCGGTGGTGGCCAACCGGGCGCGGGCCCGGTGGGGTCGGCACCGGACCCGGTGGGGTCGGCGCCGGACCCGCCCCCGGGCCGCGGAGCCGGCGACGGCGGTGGCCCGGTGACGGACCCGGTGGCCGGCATCGCCCACCTGTTGGCCCACGGCTTCATCGACCGGGCCCTCCTCCTCGGCACGCCGGTGGCGGCGGCGTGCGGCCTGGTGGGGTATTTCGTGGTCCTGCGGGCCCAGGTGTTCACCGGCGACGCCCTCTCCCACGTGGCCTTCACCGGCGCCCTGGCCGCCCTCGCCGCCGGCATCGACCTGCGTGTCGGCCTCTTCGTCGGGTGCGTGATCTTCTCGGTGGCCATGGCCGCCCTGGGCACGCGGGGCCGACCCGACGACGTGGTCATCGGCAACACCTTCGCCTGGATCCTCGGCCTGGGGGTGCTGTTCCTGACCCTCTACGCCACCTCCGGCAACGGGGGCAATGGCAGCGCCGGGCCGAACGTGCTCTTCGGGTCCATCTTCGGCCTCAGCCGCTCCCAGACCGTCGTCGGCGCCGTCATCGCCGTCGCCGTGGTGGCCGTCATGGCCGTCATGGCCCGGCCCCTGCTGTTTGCGTCGATCGACGAGGCGGTGGCGGCCGCAAGGGGGGTGCCGGTGATGCTGCTCGGCGCCGGGTTCCTCGTCCTGGTGGGGGTCACCGCCGGCGAGGCCACCCAGGCGGTGGGGGCCATGCTCCTCCTGGGCCTCCTGTCCGCCCCGGCCGCAACCGCCCAAGCGCTGTCGGACCGGCCGTGGGTGGCCGTCGGGCTGTCGGTCGTCCTGGCGGTGGCCGCCATGTGGATCGGGATCGCCCTGTCCTACGCAGTGTCCGCCCTGCCGGTGTCGTTCTCCATCATCGGGGTGGCGACGGTGGGCTACCTGGCCGCACTGACCCGCCGGCGGGTCCACCGGCCGGCCGTCAATGGATGGCGATCTTGAGGGCCAACACGGCGGTACCGATCACGGCGCTGACAGAGATCTGGACGACCAGGGCCACGGTGCTCAGGCCACAACGGCGTGCGGCGATGGCCTCCAGGACCACGAGCAGGAAGACGGCCGCGACCACCGCTGCGGTCGTGCCATCACGGGGTCCGACGCCACCCACCTCGGCGATGATGAGCACCACCAGGGGAATGGCCGCCCCTTTCAGCAGGGTCAGCTCGCGGGCGGCGACCGTGCCCAGATGCCGGGCCGTTCCACCGTCGCCCGGGCTGCTCCAGGCGTTCTCCCAACGCCGACGAATAGGCGTGGACGAGCCAGTAGATGCTGAGGGCGACGGTGGTGGCACCCGCTGCCTCCAGGCTGGTCTCGTGGCGCGTGCTCTCCGCCACCAGCAGGGCCCCCGTCGTGATGGTGCCGTAGATGACCCCGGTGGGATTGTCCTCCGGGGCCACCCATCGCGCCGCGCGCGCCGCCCCGCCCCGCAGAGGTCGGCGGGCGCCGCCGGCCGGAGCCACAGGCGGGGGCTCAGCCCGGGGTGGGTTCGGTGGTGAGCACCTCGGCGCCGTCCTCGGTGACGACGAGGGTGTGCTCGAACTGGGCCGTGCGCGACCCATCGACGGTCACTGCCGTCCAGCCGTTGTCCCACATCTTCTCCCGCCACGAGCCGATGGTGATCATGGGCTCGATGGTGAAGACCATGCCCGGCGCCATGATGGTGGACGCCTCCGGGGTGTAGTAGTGGGGCACGGACGGGGCGACGTGGAACTGCTCGCCGATGCCGTGGCCGACGAAGCTGCGCACCACGCCGTAGCCGCCGGCGGTGGCGTGGTCCTCGATGGCCCGGCCGATGTCGGAGATGGGCCGGCCCGGACGGACGGCGGCAATGCCCACCTCCCGGCAGCGCCGGGTCACGTCGATCAGGTCGCGCGACGCCTGATCCACGTCGCCGACGGTGAACATCCCGCTGCAGTCGCCGTGGACCCCGTCGATGTAGGCGGTGACGTCGATGTTGACGATGTCGCCGTCGACGAGGGCACGGTCGTCGGGGATGCCGTGGCAGATGACCTCGTTGACCGAGGTGCAGATCGACTTGGGGTACTCGTGGTAGTTGAGGGTGCTCGGGAACGATCCCCGCTCCACATAGGCGTCATGGGCGATGACGTCGAGCTCCTCGGTGGTCACCCCGGAGGCGACGGCCGCACCGGTGACGGCCAGGACCTCGGCCGCGACGCGGCACGCCCTGCGCATCCGGCGGAGGACGTCGGGCGCCTTGACCATGGGCTCGTCGCGGCGGTCCACCCGGCCCGTGGCGAAGTAGTCGGTGGCCACGATGCCCTCGGGCACGGACCGCATGGGGGAGACGTGGCCGGGCAGGACCTTGCCCTCCAGACCCCGGTGGCACCGCTTGTACTTGCGACCGCTGCCGCACCAGCACGGATCGTTGGACCGCAGGCCGGTCTCTGCCACCGCCGCCCTGCTCATTCCTGGACCAGCTCGATCAGGGTTCCGAACGAGGTCTTCGGGTGCAGGAACGCCACCGTCGTCCCCCTCGACCCCGGTCTCGGCGCATCGTCGATGGTGCGGGCCCCCGATGCCTTGGCCGCGGCCAGGGCCGCCCCGCAGTCGGCCACCCGGTAGCCGATGTGGTGGAGGCCCTCCCCCTTGGCGTCGAGATAGCGGGCCACCGTGGAATCCGGGCGGGTGGGGGTGAGGAGCTGGACGTAGGAGTCGGCGACGGCCAGGAGGGCCTCCTCGACGCCGTCGTGGTCGACCACCTCCCGGTGGGCCACGGTGGCGCCGAAGGTGGCGCCGTACCAGGCGATGGCGGCGTCAAGGTCGCGCACGGCGATCGCCACATGGTCGACCTCGGTCAGAAGGGACTCGCCCGTCGTGGTCATCGCCCCAGGGTATCGCCGGGCCCGGCCGCTCAGTCCGTTTTCCTCCTGGCGGTTGGGTTTTTTCCTTTTTTTTTAGCCACCCCCCCCCCCCCCCGAT